>NZ_JBGMOE010000179.1:0-42629 GCF_041424195.1 Tardiphaga sp.
TATAGTGCTATTTCAATGACATAGGAGTTCGCATTTTTATTCGGAATGGCGCGCCCGGACAGCGGTGTCGTTTGGCCGCGGCTCTGGCGGCTCTTCAGGGGGGCGAGGCGCCAGTCTGCTCTTCTGGTTGCCCAAGGGGTGATACGGCCAGCAACTGAACGGAATTTAGTCAGTGCGATCGCAGGTCAGCCCGCATCCTTTCGCGCGATGAAAGCGCCGCGTTTGCGGCGGCCCGGCCGGTCGCATTGTATTCCTGATTAGCGAGCACAGCGCGGCCCAACCGGTCTCGCACATCGCGCGCCTGCGCGGCTCCACGGATTCTGATCACGGCGTCACCGCGCCGCCTTCTTTATCCCGCAAGAGTTCCAGGTCGGCGGAACTCTCGTCTCTGCCAGAGGTTTGCCCCCGACCGCGACGGGCGGTCGAGGGAGTCCCATGCTGTCAAATCTGCAGGTATTGCGCGGCGTAGCTGCCCTTGGCGTGGTGTTCTTCCACACCGGCTACAAACTTGCGGGCGATTGGCACACCGAATTCTTCGGGGTCTCCACCTTCTTCGTCATCTCCGGCTTCATCATGTGTTTCATCACCCGGAAGGGTGATGACGATTTTCTCGCCAAGCGCCTGGAGCGGATCGCACCGCTCTATTGGCTGTGCACGGCCGTGCTTCTTGTCGTGATGTTCGGATCTGCGCTGCTTGAGGCGGCGACATGGGCAAAGCCGCTGGATGGCCACGCGTCCGAGCCACTCTGGGCCTATGTCGGCCGCAGCCTGATATTCGCGCCGATCGGCGACAAATATCCGATCCTGAATGTCGGGTGGTCGCTGAATTACGAGGTTTATTTCTATCTGATCTTCGCAGCAGCGCTTGCGATCAGCCGCCGTCTGGCGCCGCCGATCGTTGTTGGATGCCTGGTGGCGTTGAACTATACCGCGGCCGCCATCTGCACGGCGGCTGCCTGCCACTATCTGTCCTTCGACTATACGAAATTCTTCATCGCCGGGATCGCGATCTTCTATGCGCTGCAGGTTTTTGCTCCCGCTGCACCACAACGCTCCATTGTCTGGATCGGCGCTGCACTCGTCGCACTCTGCTATGGGTCGCAATTCGCCGGGCCGCTATGGGCAAACAGCGTCACGCCGTCGGTTTATATGGCGCTCGCCGCAGCCGCGCCGGTCGTGATCGTCGCCAGTGCGCTGTTTGTCGAATATGCCGGCGGCGCCATAACCTGGCAGCCGCTGATTCTGATCGGCAATGCGTCCTACGCCATCTATCTCACCCATCCGATCGTTTTCGACGTCATGAAAACAGGTCATGAGCGATGGCTAGAACTGCCGACGCCCGAAGCATCGGCGATGATGATGCTGTGTTATGTCGCTATAGCCGGTGGCGCGGGCATCATCGTGCATCTCACCATTGAAAACCCGATGCTTCGCATGATCAGGCGCAGGCGGCAGCCGGGCATCAAAGCGCTCGCCTCAGGCAGTAAGCTTGATGCCGTGGGTCGACAGCATCAAGCCGCATAGGTTCTGCGTCAGCTCCGGATCATGTTGATCGAGACGTCGCGGATCTGGCCCTTGGAGCTGATCGAGACCAGCTGCTTGTTGCCCTTGGTGGTCAGGGTCAGGTTGGCGGCGAAGCCGGCGGCCTCGACGAAGACATCGATCTGGCCACCGCCGGCGCTGCCCTGCAGATTGCCGAAGATGTTGCGGCTGGCTTCGCCCCATGTGCCGGTGACCTGACCGCCCTGGCTCTTCACATCGCTGCTGAGTTCGAACTTGTAGCTGTCGCTGGCGCAGCGCAGGGACTGTTTCAGCGCAGTACCGCCGACAACGTTGTAGGTGGCGCGGCAGCGGATCTGCTGCGAAGAGCCATCCGACAGCGACACCGTGCCGCTGCCCCTCCACGAGCCGTCAAAGCCGGCAAAAGGGCCTGCCGACTGAGCCTGGCTCGCCGTCGCCGACAGCATCAGGATGGCGCCGACAGTGGCGGCCTTGAGCGTGTGTCCGATCAGATTTGCGCCGAATGAGGTCATGGTGATGGCTTTCTGTGTCTGGGGATGGCGGAGGGGAGGGATGCGATCAGGCATGACGCGTGAGCGTCAGATGGGCGAATTTCGCCGCCGCCGTATCAGAGGCGACCTGTGCGCCGTTGTAGGAGAAGGTGCCGATGCCCGGCGTGTCGTTCATCGCGGTGCCGGAGAATGACGGGCCGGCAAAGGCGAACGAGAAGGCGAGGATGAAACCGATGATGCGCATGCGACTGTCCCTGTTGGGCGGCGCAGTGTGCCGCGTCGTTGGACAGAGGGATAACCATGCCCGGTTTCAGGCGGTCTGCGTCGAGATGGATAATGGTTTCGTGGGGAGATCGTTTTGTTTCGCCGCGCGGCTTGCCACGAAACACAAAAAGGCCGGGCAGCGGTGCCGCCCCGGCCTCGATTGGGTTCAAGCCACGGAAATCAGGTGTTAGTCGACCGTCTGGATCACGTTGGAGATCGGGCGGGCATTGCTGGTTTTCACCGGCTGCACCTCGGCGGCAACCATCGCGTCGTAATCCGGCAGTGTCGCCAGCGTGTCCTTGGCGCGGATGAACACGACCTTGTAGCCGCCCGCCTTGAGCTGGTTGAGAATCTCCGGCAGGGCGGCAGCAGACCACTTGTGCAGGTCATGCAGCAGGATGATGCCTTTGCCCTTCTTCTTGAGCTGCGTCATCACCGAAGTGACGAGGGCGTCGGGCTTGTGAATCTTGAAGTCCTGCGAATCGATGTCGATCGAGAAGGTCGCGATGTTGCGTTCGGCGAGATGAGCCTTGAGCTCCGGCGTCTGACGCAATTGCGGGAAGCGGAAGAACGGCGCGATCGGCGTGCCGGCCATCATGGAGACGGCGCTGATGCCTTTCTCGATTTCGTCGGTGGCCTCCTGAGCGGGGCGAGATGCCAGGTTCTTGTGCGACCAGGTATGCGAGCCCACGGTATGGCCGGCTGCGATCACCTGCTTCAGCACCGCAGGATGCCAGGTGGCGTGTTTGCCGATCGGAAAGAACACCGCCTGGACGCATTGCGCGCTGAGCGCGGCGAGCACGGCGGGCGTCGTCACCGGCCATGGGCCGTCGTCGAATGTCAGCACCACTTCGCCGGGCTGCAGAAAATCATAATCGCGATATTGCGACAGGCCGAGGCCGGGGCCGCCGGTGGTGTCGATCTGGACGGTGCGCGACACGCCGAGCGCGTTGGGATTGTTGCAGACAGGCTTGGCAATGGCCGGGCGCTTCTCCACGGCCGGAGCGGCGGGCATCGGCGTGGCAGCCGGTGCGGCTGCGACGGCCTGCACGCGCGGCGGCGGTTCGGCCGATGCGGTCGAATTCGACTTCGGCGCGCGCGTGTCGATCGAGGCGGTGGTGATCTCGCCTTTGTCGGCTTTTGCGCTGGTCTGAGCGCCGGCGGGCCCGAAGAAATGCCAGGCGCCTGCGCCCGCAGCGACAACCGCCGTGAAAGAACCTGCAACGATCAAAAAAGGAAGTTTACGCATAATCACTCCGGCGCCCGAGGCCCACCTCGTTTCACCATTGAGCGAAATAGTTAATCAGGCGTATGCGCGGCGCTCTCTCAACGAGAAAATTCGTGTTTGTTCAACGCAATGCGCGTTATGCCGGTACGATGACCTTGCCGATCGGCCATAGTGCGATGCCGGCGAGCTTCAGATGTGCCCAGGCAAAGGGAATGCCGACGACGGTGATGGCCAGGGCCAGTGCCGCGAGGAGATGGCCGATCGCCAGCCACCAGCCGGCCAGCACCAGCCAGATGATGTTGCCGAGCAGGCCGAGCACACCTGTGCCGATGTCGCCGCGGCCGGTGACGGCCTCGCGGTCGACGGCCCGCTGGCCGAAGGGCAGCAGCGTATAGGCGGCAATGTTGAAGGCGGCGCGGGCCCAGGGCAGGCCGATGATGGTGATGGCCATGACGACCGCCGCAATCAGCCAGCCGACCGCCATCCCCAATCCGCCGAACACGATCCAGAGGATATTCAGAAACAGCGGGACGACGGGCATGGGGGCTCTCTGGTGATGCGCGGTAGACGGCGTTGTTTCCAACCTCTTAACAGATGGGATCTGGTTGCAGGATGACAATGAGGGGGGAGAGGGCCTCAATATCCCCGTCCGCCGGCGCGGGAATAGGCGGGACGGGCATTGTCCGTCGGCCGCGCCGATGTGCCGCGCATCGCGTCGCCGCCGCTGCGGGCCTGCGGCGCGAGTTCTTCCAGGAAGATCGGCTTGGAGAAATAGTAGCCCTGCGCATAGCGGATCTTGGTCGCGGCCTGCAGATAGGCGAGTTCCTCGAAGGTCTCGACGCCTTCCGCGATCACGGTCATGCCCAGCGCCTCGCTGAGCGACTCGATGGCGCGGAGGATGCCCTGGCTGCGCGGGCGCTTGTGGATGTCTGTGATGAAGGAGCGGTCAATCTTGATCTCGTCGGCGGTGATGTCCGCCAGCGCCGAGAGCGACGAATAGCCGACGCCGAAGTCGTCGATGGAGATACCGACGCCGAGCGCACGGAACATCGGCAGGATGTCATCCTGAAAATGCGTCTTGGCCACGAACGCGTCTTCGGTCACTTCGACCATGAAACGCGTCGGGCAACCGGTCTCCTCGAGCGCCCGAGCAAAGGAGAGCATGAATTCCGCATTGCCGGCCTGTTTGGCCGCGACATTGATGCTGATGCTGGCGCCGGCACCGAAGGTCTCGTCGATCAGCTCGATCGATTTCATGATCTCGGCGAGCACCAGATGGGTGAGCTCGTCGATCAGGCCGAGTTCGACCGCCAGATTGATGAAAGTACCGGGCGCCTGGATCACGCCATCGTCGTTGCGCAATCGCACCAGGGCTTCGATGCCTTTGATCTCCCGGGTCCGGATATCGACCTTCGGCTGAAATGCGCAGCAGAACTGCTTGTCTAGGATCGCCAGCCGCAGCGCCTGTTCGGTGGCCATGCGGGCCAGCGCCTCGCGTTCCATGCTGGAGTCGAAGAACACCGCGGCGCCCTTGGTCTCGTTCTTCACGCGATACATCGCGATATCGGCATTCTGATGCAGCGCGTCGTAGTCGCGGCCGTGTTCCGGATAGAGGCTGACGCCGATCGAGGCCGAGGCGAACACTTCGGAGCCGTCGATGAAAAATGGTGCGCGCAGCCGCTGCACCAGAAGATCGAGATATTCGGCGACTTCCTGCTGGCTCTGGATCGGGTTCAGCAGCAGCAGGAATTCGTCGCCGGAGATGCGTGACAGCATGTCGGTGCCACGCAGGTCGAGTGCCAGCCGCTTGGCAAACTGCACCAGCAGCGCGTCGCCGACGCTGTGACCGTAATAGTCGTTGATGTGCTTGAAATTGTCGATGTCGAGGAAGGCCAGTGCGAAATGTGATGCCTTGCTGGAATGGCCAATGACATCGCCGACGTGCTTCTCGATCACGCGCCGTGACGGCAGATCGGTTAGCTCATCGTAATAGGCGCGGTGAAACAGCTCTTCTTCCATCGCTTTCTGGCGACTGACGTCGGTGGCGCTGGACAGCAGCACGCTGCGGTCGCCGATCTGAACGGGGCGATGGGTTGTCAGAAACACCCGCCTGTCGCGTTCGGAATTGACGCGTTCCTCGAAGACGGCGGATCGGCCCGACTGCAGCAGGTCGAGCGCGGTGGCGCGCCGATGCGTCAGTGCCTGCGCCAGAAAATCCGATTGCGGGTCGGGCCGATTGAATTGATCTGCCGATGCATTGAACTGGATTGCCGCGGCATCGTTCACCAGCAAAAAGTCGCCCTGTTCGTCCTGCACCGTGACGGATGCCGGCAGCATGCGCACGATCTCGCGCAGCATCTCCAATTCGCGTATGGCATCCCTATCCACGAATCCGGTAGCAGCCTCGGTCGACGAGGTTGCGGTCGGGCGGTCGCTGTCCATTGGAGGGGCCGACGAGCCTGGGGCGGATGCGTTCTGCATGGTGGCCGAGCCTCGCAAAACGCCTTGTCGATTTGGTTAAATCGGTTCGCAAAACGCGGGTACTTGCGTAAATGCCGCACGATCTGGAGCGGTAGCGGTGCTGACGTCATTAACAAAGCGTCAATGACGGCGGCGAAAGCGCCAGATTGCTCGATGACGGCCTATACGATCATTCTCATGATGAGCCTTTGAGCAAAGCAATCTGAGTGTCACATGCCGCGATCTCAGCATGAAATTCTCCGCTCAGTCGTGCTGATCGCCCGTCAAGCTCTTGCATTCCGGCCCACGCGGTTGTGATCGCTGCGGGATGCAGGATTGGCGGAGAAAAATGCGTTGCATATGCCCGGAAGTTTGAAAGGAATGCCTCGTCATTGACCTAAGTCACAGTGCGCGCGTCGCTATTTTCCCGGGCCACTCGACAGACCCATGGCATGACACCATCCTCTCGCGGTGCCGCAATGGTCGCCCGATGCGAGAGAGACGTCGCCGATGAGCAATCCATCCAAAGCCAATATTCTCTGGTTCCTGCCGACCCACGGCGATGGACGTTATTTGGCATCGACCCATGGTGCGCGCGACATCGACTTCAAATATCTCCGCCAGATCGCGCAGGCCGCCGATCAGCTGGGCTATTTCGGCGTGCTGCTGCCCACGGGGCGCAGCTGCGAGGATTCATGGGTGGTTGCATCCGCTGTAGCCCCGTGGACCGAACAGCTCCGCTATCTCGTCGCCGTCCGGCCGGGCCTGCAATCGCCGAGCGTCGCCGCGCGCATGACCGCAACACTGGACCGTGTTACCAACGGTCGTCTCCTGATCAATGTCGTGACCGGCGGCGATCCCGTCGAGAACAAGGGCGACGGCATCTTCTTGGCCCATGACGAGCGCTATGCCGTCACCCGCGAATTCCTCAATGTCTATAACGACCTGCTGGCGGGCAAAACCGTCAATGTGCAGGGCAAGCATATCCAGATCGAGGATGGTCGCCTGATCTTCCCGCCGGTCCAGTCGCCGCGCCCGCCGCTCTATTTCGGCGGTTCGTCGGATGCCGGCATCGATGTCGCGGTGGACACCGTCGACAAATATCTCACCTGGGGCGAACCGCCGGCACTGGTTGCCGAGAAGGTTGCGCGCGTCAAGGCTGCTGCTGAAAAGCGCGGCCGCAAGCTGTCTTTCGGCATCCGTCTTCATGTGGTCGTGCGCGAGACCAATGAGGCAGCGTGGAAGGCTGCTGACGAGCTCATTCAATATGTCACCGACGATGTCATCGCCAACGCGCAGAAGACATTGGCGCGGCAGGACTCGGTCGGCCAGCAGCGCATGATGCAGCTGCATGGCGGACGTCGCGACAAGCTCGAGATCAGCCCGAATCTCTGGGCCGGCGTTGGCCTCGTGCGCGGCGGCGCCGGTACGGCGCTGGTCGGCGATGCGCAGACGGTGGCGGCGCGCATCAAGGAATATCAGGACGTCGGCGTCGATACCTTCATCATGTCCGGCTATCCGCATCTCGAGGAAGCCTATCGCTTCGCCGAGCTCGTCTTCCCGCTGCTGTCGCTGCAACAGCACGACAACGTCACATCGCTACGGACGCGCACCGGCCCGGTCGGTGAAATCGTGGCCAATGAACATCGCGCGCAGAGCGCCTCGTAATTCCGACAGGCACGCCATCATGAGCATCGTTGAAATCCTTCCCCGCGTTCGCAGCTTCCGCTTGCCTGGTATCGATGGCCTGACCCAGTGGATCGTGCCACTGGTTATCCTGCTCGTCTGGCAGGCCGCTTGCGTCACCGGTTACGTGCCGGCGCGGGTGATGCCGGCGCCGACCGATGTTGCACTGGCTGGCTGGAAGCTCCTGATTTCGGGCGAACTCGTCCAGAATATCTGGGTGTCGTTCTGGCGTGCGTCCGTCGGCTTTCTGATCGGCGGCAGCATCGGCTTTGCCTTCGGCCTCGCCAACGGTCTCTCGCAGCTCAGCAGCAAGCTTACCGACACGACGCTGCAGATGGTGCGCAACGTGCCGCATCTGGCGCTGATCCCGCTGGTCATCCTGTGGTTCGGCATCGACGAGTCAGCCAAGCTGTTCCTGGTGGCGCTTGGCGTATTCTTCCCGATCTATCTGAATACGCTGCATGGTATCCGCACCGTCGATCCGCAACTGATCGAGATGGGCCACATCTATGGCATGAGGAATGGTGAACTGTTCCGACGCGTGATCTTCCCGGGTGCGCTGCCGTCGATCTTCGTCGGCGTGCGCTTCGCGCTCGGCATCATGTGGCTGACGCTGATCGTGGCCGAAACCATCGCGGCGTCGTCGGGCCTTGGCTACATGGCGATGCAGGCACGCGAGTTCATGCAGATCGATGTCGTCGTCCTCAGCATCCTGATCTACGCGCTGCTGGGCAAGGTGGCCGACAGCGCCTCGCGCGCGCTGGAACGGCTGACATTGTCCTGGCATCCGGCCTTTCAGAAACATTGAGCGAACTTCGGAAGCGAGAATTTGAAATGACCGTGCAACAGTCTCTTCGCCTCAGTCATGCCGATGCTCAGGTCATCGATGCGCCCGCCGATTTCGAACAGGCCCTCGCCACGCAGGCGCGGCGCCCGTCCGAGTCGAAGTCCCGCGGGCTGTCATTGACCATCCGCGGCCTCCGCAAGTCTTTCGGCAGCAATGAAGTGCTCCGCGGCGTCGATCTGCATATTCCTGCCGGTCAGTTCGTGGCCATTGTCGGCCAGAGCGGCTGCGGCAAGAGCACGCTGCTCCGTCTGATCGCAGGCCTTGACGCCCCGACTGCCGGCACGATCAGCTTCGGTGAGGAAACCCGTGCGGAAGACATCCGCGTGATGTTCCAGGAACCGCGCCTGTTGCCATGGGCTAGCGTACTCTCGAATGTGGAAGTTGGCCTGGGGGCCGACCGGACATCGGCCGATGCCAAGGCGCGCGCTGAAAGTGCATTGACGGAAGTCGGCCTCGCTGAGAAGCGCGATCAATGGCCGTCCGTCCTGTCAGGTGGCCAGAAGCAGCGTGTTGCATTGGCTCGCGCACTGGTCAGCCATCCGCGCGTGTTGGCGCTGGACGAACCGCTCGGTGCGCTCGATGCGCTGACGCGTATTTCGATGCAGCAACTGCTCGGCCGCGTATGGCACGACCAGACCTTCACCTCGATCCTGGTGACGCATGATGTGTCCGAGGCCGTGGCGCTGGCGGATCGCGTGCTGGTGATTGAAGACGGGCGTATCGCACACGATATCAATGTCGATATCGCGCGGCCGCGGCAGCGCGGCTCGGCAGATCTTGCGGCGCTTGAAGGTTCGATCCTGCGCAATCTGCTCGGCCCGGGAGCCGACGCCACTGGCTTGTGAGACTATTGTGACCTGCGAGGCTGCCATGAATTCCGTCGTTCGTAATATCGTTGTCGATCGTGAGGTGTCCTCCGGTCGTGAGGTCTCTTCGCAGGAATTCCGCGGCGCCATGCGGGTGCTGGCTGGCGGCGTCAGCGTCATCACCGTCGGGTGCGGCAACGACATCACCGGCATGACGGTGACGTCGGTCTCGTCGCTGTCGGTCGATCCGCCGACGCTGATTGTCAGCGTCAACAGGGAGTCGTCGTCCTGGCCGCTGCTGCAGCGCTACGGCGTCTTCGGCGTCAACATTCTGTCGGCTGATCAGCTTGACGTGGCCGAGCGGTTTTCGGGCAAGGGCGGATTGAAGGGCGCAGACCGTTTCGTCGGAGCGCAGTGGGTGACCCGGATAACCGGCGTGCCGCTGCTGGCGGGCAGCCTTGCGGCAATCGATTGTGACGTCGAGGAAGTCATCGAGCGCCACTCCCACGCCATCGTCATCGGCCGCGTCCGTGATGTCATCACCTCCGTCCCGCACACCGCGCTGACCTATTGGGACGGGCAGTATGTTGCGATCGACCAGAACGAAGACAACCTGAAACTCGCCGAAGTCAGCGTGCCCAGCATGCGGGCGCTCCGGGAGATCTGAGGCCCGGTCGTTACCCCTCAGTGTGTTTGCGAGACTTCTCCACCATCATTCCGGGCGCGGCCGGCGCCCCGGAACAACGTCGCTGGCTCGCTCGCAAACATTTTTTCCTATATTGCTGACAGTATCCCAAGCAGGACTATCCTCCGCTCGTCCGGTTCACGAGGGGCGCTTCTAGAGGCGTCTTGCAGTGGGACACGGATGCGGCGCCTGCGGGCGTGGGGTGAACCTCGGACGCGCAAGCGCCGCGAGAATGCGACAGCGTGGCTGTTTGAAATTCACATCGGCAAGGACGGGCTGACGTCAGTGAAATCCATCCTGGCAGCGCGGATGGATAAGAAAACGAGCTTCACTTCGTCAACAATGCAAACGAGCCGTTCCAGTCCGCTGGCGGCGGGGTCTCCTGATAGGCGCGGACGCGCTTCTCGTAGAGCTCGTAGAGCGTCTCGAGCGCATTCGCGACATCGGACTTGCGGCCGCGATCGATGGCGAACAATACACCGTCCCAGTCGCGACGACGATAGCAAGCCAGCATTTCTATGGTCAGGTTGCGCAGCGTCTGGAAGCGTTCCGAATGCGTCACGTCCTCGCGTCCGGCGATGGCGTAGATCACCTCCGGTTCTTTCTTGCCCTTCACCATGATGAAGTCGAGTTCGAGAATGGCGAACCTGTCCTTGACGGCGAGCGCGGTCTTCGAGCCGACGATGATCGGGAAACCGTATTCTTTCGATTGCCCTTCAAGGCGCGACGCCAGGTTGACGCTGTCGCCTAGCACCGAATAGTCGAAGCGCAGGTCCGATCCCATATTGCCGACCACGCAGATGCCGGTATTGAGGCCGATGCCGACATTGATCGGGATATAGACGTGGCCGCCCTGCGCGGCTTCGTCTTCACGCAACTTGTTCAACGCGTCGATGCGATCCAGCATGTCGAGGGCGGCGTGGCAGGCATTGATCTGGTGCTGGTCGTCATCGAGCGGCGCATTCCAGAACGCCATGATGGCATCGCCCATATATTTGTCGATGGTGCCCTTGCGATCGAGGATCGCATTGGTCAGCGGCGTGAGAAAACGATTCATCAGTGTGGTCAGGCCGTGCGGATCGTGCTTGTAGGATTCCGATATGGTCGTGAAGCCGCGTACATCCGAGAACATGATGGTCATCTCGCGCTCCTCGCCGCCGAGCACCAGCTTCTCCGGTGACTGCGCAAGCTGCGCGACCAGCGCCGGCGACAGATACTGGCTGAAAGCCGAGCGGATGCGGCGGCGCTGCGCCTGCTCGCGTACGAAATTGCTGAAGATGAGCGTGAGATAGATCAGTGTGGTCGAGAGCAGCGGATAAGTGAAGTCGATCAGCAGGCGATGCTGCGTGTAGAAGTACCAGGACGTGCCGGCGAGCAACGCCGCGAATACTGCGCCCATGATGACCAGAATAACAGGCCCGAACATCGGGGCCAGCCAGATCACGATGATGCCGAGAATGATCGCAATGCACAGTTCGGCGCCCCGTGTATAAGCCGGCTGCGACAGAACGGCTTTTGTCAGCGCGCTCTCCAGCACCTGGGCATGAACCTCGACGCCGGGGATCACGGCATCGAGCGGTGTCGTCTTGGTATCGAGCAGGCCGACCGCCGAGGTGCCGATCAGCACCAGATGCCGCGCGATCATGCCGGGCTGCACCGTGCCGTCGAGCACGTCGGATGCCGAGACATAGATGCCGGGATCGTGCTTGGCGAAATGCACCCAGAGCTGGCCGTTGCTGTCGGTCGGAATTTCGAAGCCTCCGGCGCGGATGCTCTTGATGCCGGCGCTATCGGACTTGACGAGGATCGTGTCGGCACCCGAGGCGACGCGCAGCATCTCGAAGCTCAGCGAGGGCATCGTCACGCCCTGGGTCAGCATCAGCATTGGCACGCGGCGCACGATCCCGTCGCGTTCGTTGCGGATCGAGAACAGGCCGCGGCCTGCGGCAGCTTTCTCCAGCACGTCGACATTGCGTAATAGCCCCGGGAAATCCACCATAAACCGCTGCGGCTCGCCGCCAAGCGTTGCGAGGCCGGTGGTCGGCAACGCCTTGTCGAGCCCCGGAACCTCATAAGGCAGGCCGGATTCGCCCAGCACCACGCGAGATCGCCGGATGGCGTCGGCGAATACCTGATCGTTACTTGGCAGCGTCTTCAGCCGGGCTCGCAGCTCGTCGTCGAGGCCGGCAAAGCTGTCGGCAGCCAGCGCCGGATTCAGCCGGTCGGGCTCGGGGAACACGACGTCGAAGGCGATGACGACGGCGCCGAGTTGAGTCAGCCGCGTGACCAGTTGGGCGAGCAGTGTCCGTGGCCATGGAAACTGGCCGTATTTGGCAATGCTCTTCTCGTCGATATCAATGATGGTGACGGGCTTCGCCGTTTTCACCCGCGGCTGAATCACCTGATAGGTATCGAAAACGCGTAGCCGCAATTCCTCGATCGCGGGCGGGTCGGCGATACGCAGCGCTGCGAGGCCCAGCAGCAAGACAAGACAGAATGCACGTGCGCGACCGAACTGCGACGCCAGTCGTCTCACTTGCTGCATGCGCTTCATGGTTGCTGGATCATTTCTCGCGGAAGGCGCGCATCAACTGATCGCTCAGCGGCTTGGCGAGATAGGACAGCATGGTGCGGTCGCCGGTCTGCACGAAGGCTTCGACGGGCATGCCGGGGATCAGGCGCACATCGCCGAGCTTGGCGACTTCCGACGCCGGCATCGAAATCCGGATCGTGTAATAGCTCTGCCCGGTGCGCTGGTCGGTCGTCGTGTCCGGCGAGACGCGGCTGACGGCGCCGTTGAGCTCCGGCGTGGTGCGCTGGTTGAAGGCGGAGAGCCGCAGCAGCGTCTTCTGGCCGATCTGCAGCTTGTCGATATCCTGCGGATTGACCCGCGCTTCCACCGACAGATTGTCGGTCTGCGGCACGATCAGCATGATGGCGTCGCCGGCGGTGATGACGCCGCCGATGGTGTGCACCGTGGATTGCAGCACCATGCCGTCCTGCGGTGCGCGAATGTCGATGCGGCGCAGCTGGTCCTCGGCGGTGACCTTGCGTTCGACGAACTCGCCGATCTTGTCATTGGTCTCGCGCAGATCCTTGGAGACCTCGCTGACGAGATCCTTGTCGATCTGGAAAATCTGCAGCTCGATTTCGGTGATCTTGCCCTTGGCCTGGGCGCGGGCCGCGATGAACTGCGCGCGTTCGCCGGCGAGGCGCGCGGCGTCGCGTTCCAGCACGGTCAGGCGCGAGATCTGCACGAGCTGCTGATCGAACAGACCGCGGACGCCGACGAGCTCCTTCTCGACCAAGGCGATCTCGCGGGTCTTGGCGGTCTCCTGCGCTGTCAGGCCGGCAATCTCCTCGTTGAGCTGGGCGATGCGTTCACGCAGCTGCTGCTTTTGCCCAACGCGGCCGGTCGAGCGCACATTGAACAGCTTTGTTTCGCTGGCGATGACATTCTTCACGTCGTCGTCGGCGATCTGCTCGAGCAGCAGCGTCGGAAAGGTGATGAATTCAGCACCGCGCTGCTCCGCTTCCAGCCGTGCCGCGCGGGCCCACAATCCGTTGAGGTTCTTGGTGACGATGGCGAGGCCGGCCTTGGTCACGGTATCGTCGAGGCGCACCACGACATCCCCGGCTTTCACCACGTCGCCGTCGCGCGCGCGCACTTCGCCGACCACGCCGCCGGTCGGGTGCTGGACTTTCTTGACGTTGGAATCGACGACCACCGAGCCCGGCGCAATCAGGGCGCCGGAGATCTGCGCGGTCGAAGCCCAGCCGCCCAAACCTCCGGCCAGAATGAGCACGACGGCAAGGCCGATCATCAGATGCAGGCGAATGGAACGGCGCGAACCTGTGAGCGGGGCGGTCATGGCTTGGCAACTCCGCCGTCGGCGACGATCTTGATCGGCTGCGGCGCCGGGCGCTGCAGCACTTGGCCGAGCACGGTCTCCTTCGGTCCGAATGCCTGCATGCGACCGTCCTTCAGCACCAGCAGCATGTCGACGCCTTCGATGCCGATCGGCCGGTGTGCCACGACGATGACGATGGCGCCGCGCGTGCGGGCCGCGCGTACGGCCTTGGTCAGCGCTTCGTCGCCTTCGGTATCGAGATTGGAATTGGGTTCGTCCAGAACGATCAGGAACGGATCGCCGTAAAGCGCCCGCGCCAGCGCGATGCGTTGGGCCTGGCCGGCCGAGAGAACGCCGCCGTGATCGCCGACCTGTGTGTCGTAGCCTTCGCGCATGCCGACGATGAGGTCATGTACGCCGGCCTGCCGTGCGGCAGCGATGATGTCGTCATCCTTCGCGTCGGGATTGAAACGGCAGATATTGTCGGCGATGGAGCCTGCGAACAGTTCGACATCCTGCGGCAGGTAGCCGATATGGCGGCCGAGATCGTCCGGCGCCCATTGCTCAAGCGCCGCGGCGTCGAGCCGAACATGACCACGCACCGGCTTCCAGACGCCGACCAGCGCGCGCAGCAATGATGATTTGCCGGAGCCCGACGGTCCGATGATGCCGAGGCCGTTGCCGGCCGCCAGTCCAAAAGTGATGTCGCTGACCGTGATCTTCTGCTCACCGGGCGGGGCGATGCTGACGCTTTCGACGGTCAGTTTCTGGGATGGATTTTGCAGCTGGGTCAGCGCTGCCTGTTCGGGTAGAGCGTGCAGCAGCCCGTTGAGCCGATGCCAACTCTGCCTTGCGGTGACAAACCCCTTCCAGTGCGCAATCGCCAGATCGACCGGCGCCAGCGCGCGGGCGCTGAGGATCGAGCCGGCAATGATGATGCCGGCGGTCGCTTCCTGATTGATCACGAGATAGGCGCCGACGCCGAGCACTGCTGACTGCAGGATCATGCGCATCACCTTGGCGATGGCGCCGAGGCCGCCGGCCACATCGCTGGTGCGCTGGTTGCCGGCCAGATAGGTTTCATTGGCCTCGCGCCAGCGCTCTGTCAGCCGTCCGGCCATGCCCATCGCGACAACGACTTCGGCATTGCGCCGGCTGGCCGAAGCAATGCCGCTGCGGCGAGCCGCAAGACCGTTGGCCTCGCGCGCAGGTTCGCGGGTCATGATTTCCGTAAGGATCGTCAGGCCCACCAGCAGCAGCGCGCCGACCAATGCAGTGACGCCGATCATCGGATGAAAGGCAAAGCAGATCGCCAGATAGAGCGGCAGCCAGGGCAGGTCGAACAGCGCGCTCGGTCCCATGCCGGAGAGGAATGAGCGAACGTTGTCGAGATCGCGCAGCGGCTGCAGGCCTTCGTTGTGCCCGCCGGCAAGGAGCGGAAGCCTCACGACGGTCTGGAACACGCGGGGGCTCAGCGCCTCATCCAGCGAACTGCCGATCCGCACCAGAATGCGGCCGCGCAGCAGGTCGAGAACACCCTGGGCCACGTAGAGTCCGCCGGCCAGGATGATGAGACCGACGAGGGTCGGCACGCTGCGGCTCGGCAGCACGCGGTCATAGACCTCGAGCATGAAGAATGAGCCGGTCAGATACAGGATATTGATCATGCAGCTCATCAGCCCGACGCCCAGAAAGGCACCGCGGCAGGCGCGCAAGGCATCGCCGAGCTCGGTCCGCGCCGGCAGGCTGGAGGTTCGTGACAGGCTACGCTGCATCGTCAAACCTTTGCGGATCATGCGGAGAGAAGTCGTCAGGCGCCAAGCACCACCCCAAGCTTCGATCAGGCGGACATTATGCCATCAGTCAGGCGACTTGTGCAGGTGCCGTCCGCGGGACGGTTAACGGTGGAGCCGCGTTACGCCACGCTGGAATAGGGGTGCACGATGAAGTCGCTGGCGTGCAGCTGGGACATGTGCACGTTATTGAGTTGTAGCGTGTCACCGCCATCGAGGTGGATCAGGGTATTATTTCCCTTTTGCTCGATTCCGCCCGACAGCTCCCAAAGGGTCAGCTTCAAATCGCCGAAGGGGCCTGAAAGATTGGGCACACCACGAATGTGGTCGAGCACGATCTTGTCGATGCCGACTTCGAAGTCCGTGATGACATCCTTGTCAGCCGAGCCGCTATGTGGCCCGAAGACAAATTGATCGGCGCCTTTGCCACCCGTCAACGTATCGCTATTGCCCGTCGCGAAGATGACGTCATTTCCGGCCGTGCCGTTCAGTGACACCTGCGTATTGGGCTGAAGAAACGCTGTATTGAAGATGAAATTGACATGATCGCTGGCGCCGAACCCGTCGGTGACCGTGACGGAAACGGTTGCCTGAGGTGTGTCCGAGTTGGTCGGCTTAAAAATGAAGCCATCTTCGAGATAATGATCGATGGACGACAATGATCCTGATTTGACCCCCGTGCCGTTGATGTCCAGTTGATAGTTCTCACCACCGGACCAATCCTTGTCCGACACCGAGATATCGGAAATCTTGAAAGAGCCGTCGCGGAGTTTGGAAAGTTCGGTCGATGACGTGTCGATGTCCGGCGCGTCGTTCTTCCAGGTCATCTCGGTGCCGCCGTGGTGGTCGGAGTCGATATCGAGATGTTTCAGTACGCCTGGATCGGTCAGGGTGAAGTAGTCGTTCTTGCCCCAGCCGTAATGGACGTCGACGACGCCGTTGTGCTGGTCGAACCAGAGCTGCCAGGGTGAAATGCCCTGCAATTCGATCGAGTCGCCATAGGACAGACCGGAGACGGTCCCGACGAAGTGGGATCCGCGATCCAGGATCAATTCGTCGCTGCTGATGCCGGAGAATGTCACATTGGCATCCGACCAGCCGCCGAACTCCAGCGTACCGCCGCTGATCTTCGCGGTGCCGTGACCGGTGACATTGCCGCCGATCTCGAACAGGCCGGCATAGGCTTCGATGGTCCCGTAATTGACCAGATCGCCCTTGATTTCGAGACCGCCGGTGGCCATCGACGCGATGACACCGAAATTGATCAGGCTGCCCTTGCCGGTGTCGATGATCAGTGCGTGCGAATAGTCGGATGCGATGATCTTGCCGTCGCATTCATTGAGGATGCTGAGCTTGCCGTCGCCGAGCTTGCCGTAGCCATTGATCGTATTGTCGGCATTGACGAGCTTCGAGCTGAGCGAATCGCCGGTGATCCGGTCGGCGCTTCCGTCGAGCGTCACGGTGCCTTCGCCATCGAGCGTGACCGTGCCATGGATCAGCAGGGTCGCGCCGGCCGTGTGATCATCGATCAGCAGCGTACCGGTATTTTGCACGACGCCATTGACCTCGAGCGTCGTGCCCGGTGCGAGTTGGATATCGCCGTCATTCACCAGTGTGCCGGTGACATTCAGCGTTCCGGTGCCGGTCAAATCGAGCTCGGCCTCGGCTCCGATGTGCAGCCCGGCGATTTCCAGCAGGCCGTTGAGATTGAAGGTGACTGTCCCCGTATCGATATAGACGATCTCGTCTGCCGTCGGGACGATTCCGAGCGACCAGTTGCCCGGCGTGGTCCAATTGTGGTCGCCGGCATTACCGGTCCAGACATTTGAAGCGCCGAGGCCGATGATTGCATGGGTTGCAGAGCTGATGATCGCTTCGTTAGTCCCGTCGCCGTCGGTGTAACTGACGATGACATAGACGGTCAGGCCGACATCTGCGGCAGTGAGGATGTAGCTGCTGCCCGTGGCCTGCGAAATCGCGACGGGGGCATTGGAGCCGGGGCTCAAGCGATACCATTGGTAGTGAAACGGCCCCAGCCCATCGACATCGGCCACGCTGCCGGTCTGGGCGGTGATCGTCGCGCCCTCCTGAAATGTTCCGGCGATCGTGACCTCTCCGGTGGGCAAATCATTGACCGGCGTGACGTCGAGCGCCGCATGGCCATCAACCGACGTCACGCCGTCGGAGATCCGATACGTAAATGACACGGGTCCGTTGTAATTGGCCGAAGGCGTGAAGGTCCAGGTGCCGTCTTCGTTTGCGGTGAGTGTTCCGCAGCCGTTCGCAATTTCAAGGCCGGTCACGTGCAGCGTCTGGCCGTCGGCATCCGTGGCATGGGCCAGCAGTTGCGCTTCTGTGATGATCAGACAATGGTCTTCCGCGATGGGTGCCAGCGTCACATCGCTGCCGGCAACCGGGGCATGGTTTTGACCGGGCGCGACCGTGCCCTCATAGGGGGCGCTGAGATTGTTGTGGCTGCCCCCATCGTCGACCTGCACCGTGAAGGTGGGCTGACTGGTGGTGCCGTCACTGACGAAGCGGACATGATGTTGGGCGAGCTGCTCGCTCGTGAAAGTGTAAGAGGTCTCGGAGGTGCCCGTCTCGTTGGCTACACTCAGGCGCTGAAACACGGAATTCGTTGCCGGCACCCATTCGGTGCCGTCCCATATTTCAAACGCGCCGCCAGTGACGTTGCTCACCGTGAAAGTGAAGTCGGTCGTTCCGTCGGGATCGCTGACCGTGAAGCTTGTATCGCTCAGCACCGTCACGCCGCCGAGGACGACTTCGATCGATGTGCCGGTGATCGCCGGCGCGTCGTTGACGCCTGTGATCGTGATCGTCTCGGTCTGCGCCACGCTCGCGCCGTGGGCATCGATGATATTGTAGGTGACAGTGATCGTCGCCGTCTGGCCTTCGCCAAGATAGGCAAAGGCGTGTGGATCGACATGGAGGGTGGTGCCTGTCAGCGTCACGCCGGTCGGGGCTGCCTGCTGTGCGGCGCCGCCATTCAGCGCGAACTTGACGTTACCAACGGTCAGGGTCGCCGTTTCGCCAAGGTCCGCGTCGGAAGCGCCGGCCAGCAGGTTGAAACTCTGCGCGCCGTCATCCTGGCTGGCCGCAGCGGTCAGCGCAGATGCAACGACCGGCGCGTCATTGGTGCCATCGACGGTGAAGGTCAGCGTCTGATGCGTCGTATCCGGCCCTGACTGACTGTCGAAGCCGATGGTGTAGACGGCCTTTTGACCCGCGCCGAGAAACTTGAACAGCGCCGGATCGTAGCTGACATGACCGGTCGCCGGATCTACGGTGATCAGTGTCTTGAGATCGAGCGAGCTGGGCGTGCCACTCGGGCCCGTCGCAGAAATGATATGCGCAGTACCGGGGACGTAGGGAGTCGGAACGTCGCCGACGTCCGGATCGGTGATCTGGACCTGATCCTTGATCTCGAAGCTGGTCTTGTCGATCGGCAGCATCACGACAACCGGCGCAACGGTGATGGTCGGCGCCGTGTTGAAGCGCGTAACCGTAACGATGGTCGGTGGCGTAATCGGGGAGTCGCCCGGCAGGTTGATTGGCACCTGGAAGGGCTGGCCCGGCAACACATCTGGCAGCGGAATGAATTTCAGCGGGTCCGGGCTGGTGCCGGAATTGGGATCGGCTGGCGAGGATCCGCCGCCCGAGCCATTGCTGCGCGGATTGGCGTTCGGAACGTAGTTTGGAAAATAGGTCTGTAGCGTTTGCTCAATGATCGCCCGCGCGATCGGCGTCAGCGGGTCGGCGATGCCGGTGGACGTATCACCATTGCCGAGCACGCTGGTCACCTGACCGGCTGCATTCACGGTGCCGATGATCTGGCCGCTCGTCTTGCTATACAGCACGTAGGAACCGGTCACGCCGTTGGGCTCGACCAGAACCTGGAATTTCACCGGCAGCGCACTGCCTTGTCCCGGAACCTCGAAACCGATTTCGACCAGCACGGCGGTGCCGCGAATGCCCATGGTGGCAACCGGCGTATCGACGCGCATGTTGCCATGCTTGGCAGTTTCGCCGGCAACGAAGGTGATCGTGCCCTGAACGAGGCTGAGCAGGGATGAGTTTGACGATCCGTTGGGATCGTAGACCATCTCGTTCAGTACCATGCGTGCGTTGGCCGAGAGGCCAAACACGGTGCCATCGACGAAAGTCAGGGTCAGCGATGAGTCCCCGCCCGCCTGGACCACGTCGCCCTTCTGCACCTGATCGCCGACATTCAGCATCACCGACACGCCGTTGCGGATAGCGGTGGCGCTGCCGCTCAGCTTGCTGACGGTGCCGATGACCTGGGCTGCAGCATTGGCGCCGCCGCCGAGCTGGGCGAGCTGCACTTCGCCAACAAGGGCGGTGACGAGATCGCCGGACAGCTGCGCGCCATCAGGCGACGACAGAGCTGCGCGCAGCGAACCCTTGAAATAGTCGGAGAGGACGTGTTCGTGCCCGTCCTTGGACAGCACGAGATCGACGCCGGAGCGCTTGTAGTCGCCGGAGAACAGCAGGTTGGCATCCTGCACGACAATCGTGGGGCCGGCTGTATGGGCGGAAAACGTATGGCCAATACCACCGCCGCCAGCTGCCGGTTCGGTCGGCGCAGCGCCAGATTGCAAAAAATCGAATGTACCCGCGTAGCTCAATTCCGACCGCGCATGGTTATGGTTATTAATTGGCTAATTTGCGAGCCATGCATACCACCGCAGGGTGCAATGCGATAGTGGACGCCCGCGCATCTTTTTTCCGTCTATCGACTGATTTGTGAAATCATCCGGATGTCACTGATCCATATAGTGAATTTCCGTTAACGATAATCAGAGTTCAGTCGGTGTTCCCTGGTGAGGAACTCGATACCTGCGGGACGAATGTTTGAGGTAATATAATCCTCCGAATGTCCGGTTGTCGACGATTTCGATAAAATTGTAGCCAAACCGGCGAGGCCCTTTTCAGCCTGTCCACGAACTTCGTCGAACCGACTAACCCCTTTTAATCAGGCCGAAAATCAGCCGCCTCATGATCGCCCCACAAACGATCCGGTCACGTGTGAGCAGTCCCGCTCGCCGATGCTCGGACAGACGGGGCGTCTATCATGTGGACTTCTGCTGTTATGCGCATGCGCTGCGCGTCTGTGCTGGCTCTGGGGCTGGCGATTTTCGCGGCGCCCGCTGATCTCATGGCCGGAACGGCCTTTCCTGACCAGGCAATCGGCGCTGTCGAACGGCCTTCGGAGCCGTTTGGCCTGGCCACATCGGCGCTGCCGGACGGCGAACTCAAAGCCAAGTGGCGTGGGGTGGAGCGCGAGCACGACGACGAACAGCTCGCCCTCGAGCTTTGTGCTGAGACGCCTGCCCGTTGCTCGCCGGAGGCGGCGCAGTTCCTGGCCATCATCGGCGACGCCAGCGCACGTGATGGGCGCGCCCGCATGGGCGAGGTCAATCGTTCGATCAATCTGGCCGTTCGACCGGGTGATGATCTTGCGCTCTATGGCGCAATGGATGTGTGGCGCTCGCCCCTGGCACTGCTCGCCACTGGCGCAGGCGATTGCGAGGACTATGCCATTGCCAAGTTCACCGCGCTGCGCGCCGCCGGTGTCGCGGCCGATGATCTGCGGGTCGTGATCCTGCGCGACACGCTGCGCCAGGAAGACCACGCCGTTGCGGCAGCCCGTCTCGATGGCCGCTGGTTCATGCTCGACAACCGTCGCATGGCGATGGTCGAGGACGTCAATATGAAGAACTCAAGGCCGCTCTTCGTGATGGATCACAACGGTATCCGGCAATATATCGATGCGCCGCTACTCGCAGCTACGCAGGGTCCCGTTGCGGATGAAGCGGCTCTGACCACGCTGGCATCCAGCGCCAAAAGAGCATCGGGCCGCCCCGCGCTGTAAGCGGAACGGCCCTTATCGATGGAAGCTTCGATCGGTCGCCTGATTCAGGCCGCGCGGACCTTGGTGAGGAAGTCCGTCACCGCCGATTGCAGCATGCCGGCCTGCCCGTCGAGCTCACGTGCGTCGTTGAGAACCTGGCCGGCCGCTTGTCCTGTGGCGGAGGCTGCCGCGTTGACGCTGCCGATATTGGTGGCGATTTCGCTGGAGCCAGTGGCCGCTGCCTGAATATTGCGGGCGATTTCACGGGTCGCAGCGCCTTGCTCCTCGACGGCCGACGAGATCGCCATCGAAATTTCGCTCATCTTCTCGATGGTCGCACTGATATTGCCGATCGCCGAGACGGCATCGCCGGTTGTCGACTGCATGCTGGCGACCTGCGCCGAGATTTCCTCCGTCGCCTTGGCCGTCTGCGTTGCCAGGGCCTTCACTTCCGAGGCGACGACGGCGAAGCCACGCCCGGCTTCGCCGGCACGGGCGGCCTCAATGGTGGCATTGAGCGCCAGGAGGTTAGTCTGTGCGGCGATCGTGTCGATCAACTGAACCACAACGCCGATCTTCTCAGCCGCGCCGGACAGGAGCTGAACCGTTGCGTTGGTTCGGTCGGCTTCGCCGACGGCCTGCCGCGCGATCTCGGTCGATTGCGCGACCTGCCGCGAGATTTCCTCGACGGAGGCGGTCAGTTCTTCCGCTGCGGCGGCAACGGTCTGTACGTTGTTCAGCGCCTTCTCGGATGCCATGCTGACGCTGGCGACGCGATCGGTGGTTTCGGTTGCGGTGTTGGTCATGGAGGATGCGGTGGCCTGCATTCCGGCCGCGGACGTCGCAACCGATTTCACGACGCCGTTGACGCTTTGCTCGAAGCCATCGGCAAGGCTGTTCATTGCCGACTTGCGTTCTGCTGCCGCGCGCTGCTGGACGGCGACCTCCTCCTGCTCAAGGCCATGCATGCGGATAGCGTTGTCCTTGAACACCTGCACCGTCGTGGCCATCGCACCGATCTCGTCGCGGCGGCCGGCGCCGGGAATCTCGGCTTCCAGCTTGCCGTCAGCGATGTCTCGCATGCATGTGCCGAGCTGGCTCAGCGGTTTCGTGATGCTGCGAGCGATGAACCAGGCGATCAGTCCGGCAATAGCAGCGATACCGAGGATCGCTGTTGCCAGTGACCAGATGATCGGCGTCAGCTTCGCATCGAGATCGTCGAGATAGGCGCCGGTGCCGACGAACAGATTCCAGTCGGGCACGGCGACCGCATAGGAGAACTTGCGGATCGGCTCGGTCGTGCCAGGCTTCATGTATTCATAGTACAGCGTGACATCGCCCTTGGCGGCGATGCCATCGCGCAACTCGCGGGTCAGGGCACGGCCGTTGGTCGGGATGTCCAGCCTGTTGGTGCCGTACTGTTTCGGATCGGGCGTCACCAGCGCGATGCCGTTCATGTCATAGGAGAAGATGTAGCCGTTGCCCTTGTCATAAGTCATCGTGCGGGCGCGCTTGAGGAATTCCTGGATCGCAGCGTCCTTTGTCAACTCGCCGGCCGCCACCTGCTTCTGCAGGCCGAGGGCCATATTGCGCGCCGTTTCGACAATGGCGTGAACCTGCTCCATGCGGGCAGTGCGCATCTCGGCGCTGACAAGGCGCGTCGCTTGCAGACCGGCCACGCAGAGGCCGAGCAGAGTGACGGTGAGGAGAAGTCCAAGCTTGGCAGAAATCGGAAGATCATTGAGCAACTTCACGGAAAGGTTCTCCAGCAATCGCGAGCCATGCCTGGATGGCGGTACAATGCTGCACGATACGCAGATGCGTCTTAGAACTTCATTAATCGTAATCTTCGTGCGTCAATGATGGTTGCGGCTTTGAAAATTCGCCACGATGCTTGCAAATTCAGTGGGCTGCGGGTCGCACTGACTCCAAATACGCCTTGCGCTGTCGCGCTTCAGAGGCGTCAAATGCAGATCATAAAAACAACGGGGAAACGATCATGGGGCGTCTCGACAACAAGGTCACTGTCATCACCGGCGCGACGAGCGGTATCGGGTTCCGTACAGCGGAAGTCTTCATCGAGCAGGGTGCGAAAGTTGTGATTGCCGGGCGTCGTGCTCCGGAAGGCGAGGCACTTGCTTCGAGGCTCGGCGCAAATTGCAGTTTCCGTCAGACCGATGTCACCGATGAAGCGCAGATGAGCGCATTGATCGGTCACGCGGTCGAGAAATTCGGCCGTATCGATTGTCTGTTCAACAATGCCGGTGGTCCGGCGCAGACCGGCGGTATCGAAGGCCTCGAAGTCGATCGTTTCGATGCAGCTATGGCGACACTCGTGCGCAGCGTCATGCTCGGCATGAAACACGCCGCCCCGCATATGAAGAAGCAGGGTTCGGGCAGCATCATCAACAACGGCAGCATTGCCGGCCGGCTCGCCGGCTATTCGTCCTCGGTGGTCTATGGCGCCGCCAAGGCTGCGGTCATCCATTTGACCAAATGCGTGGCGATGGAGCTCGGCGAGAGCGGCGTGCGCGTCAACAGCATCTCGCCAGGCGCCATTGCGACCGGAATCTTCGGCAAGGCGCTGGGATTATCGGTGGAAGCAGCCGAGCAGACGCCGGTGCAGATGCGCGAGGTGTTCAAGGCTGCACAGCCGATCCCGCGCGCGGGTCTGCCCGACGATATCGCCCATGCCGCCGTCTTTCTCGCCAGCGACGAGTCGTCTTTCGTCAATGGCAACGACCTGGTGGTCGATGGCGGTGTCACCGGCGGCCGCAACTGGAGCCAGCAGCAGCAGGGCTATGTCGCGATGCGCAAGGCGTTCGGCCAGGACAATGGCTGACGGGCAGGGTGCGAAGAATGTCCATCACATGCGATGTGATCGCACTGCGGCTGCTTGAAGCCCGCTATGTGTCTGTGGCCGATGAAGGCGCGCAGCTTACGATGCCGCTGAACCAGTTGCGGTGGTTGAGGCTGGCGTCTTTGGCGCGATGCGGCGATGCCGCTGCAGAAAGGACAAACCTGCGCCGGTCACCTGAACGACGGAGCCATGTCCGTCGATGTGCCTGCGCGTGGCAAATCCACGGTCGGTGCAGTCTTCCCACACCGTCAGTCGCGGGCACGATGTCCGCCATGTGTCTAGCACGTCAGCATAGGATCTGGGTTCGCGCGCGATCCATTCCAGCAGATCGAGGATCAGGGGATCAAGGTCATGAGAATCGAAGTCATGAGAATCGAAGTCTTTGGGCATGGCTACACCGCCCCGTGCTATCGATACGTCTATAATTAGAACCGCGAGGCATTCCATGTCCAGAACTTTGCGAGCCATACTTGTCGCTGTGGCGACCCTTGCTGCTACGGCCGGTATGCTTGTTGCGGCGCAGGCCCAAACCAGGCCCAAGGTCACGACGCTTGGTCCGGATTTTCCGAAGACCGAGATCTTCATCGGCAACAGCTTCTTCTATTTCAACAACAGCATGCACAGCCACGTGTTGGGAATGGTACGTGCCGCCGATCCCGCCAACAGGACGAGCTATCAGGCGACCTCGGTGACCATCGGCGGCTCCGGCTTCGAATGGCACGATGTCGAGAGCTATTTCCGACCCAATGCCATCGCGTCCTATTCCTTCGACGATAATAACAACATCATCTTCAACAAGCGCGAGCCGTTGTTCGATGCTGCGATCATGATGGATTGCAGCCAGTGCCCGATCCATCCCAAGCTGACGTCGGTCTTTACTGAATATGCGAAAAAGGATGCGGACATCGTCAGGGCACACGGCGCGAAACCGGTCTTCTTCATGTCCTGGGCCTATGAGGACAAGCCGGAGATGACGCAGCAACTGGCCGAGGCCTATACCGTCGCCGGCAATGACAATAATGCCCTGGTGATTCCGGCAGGTCTGGCATTTGCCAGGATGCGCGCGAAGCAGCCCGAGCTCACTCTGTACCAGCCCGACAGGCGTCATCCGAGCATGGCAGGCACATACCTTGCGTCCTGCGTGGTCTTCAGTGCGCTGACGGGCCGCTCGCCGGTGGGCAATCCGTATCTCGCGGGTCTCGATGAAGCGACTGCGAAGATACTGCAGACGGCGGCGTGGGAAACGGTGCAGGACTATTACGGGAAGTGAGCGCCACATTCTCCGTCATGGCCGGGCGTGCCCCGGCCATCTATGTGTTTGCCCGGCAATTTAAGACGTGGATGCGCGGGACATCTGGCGAAGCTCGCTTCGCCCTGCCCGCGCATGACGGAATTCCAGCTACCCTTTCTTCTGCAGATCCGGCGCATTCACCAGCGGGATCGCCACGCGTCCCGGCCCCGTCAGTGGCAATGCCGCGGCAGCCTTGTCGTTGGCCATGATCTTGGCCATCACGGCCTGTCCGGCGCGCTCGAACACCTCGCGATTCTCGATGACGAATTGCTGCGACTTCCGCAAGCTCGCGATGTAGCCGTTGATCTCCGGCACCACATAGCGTGCCACCATGTCCCAGCTGCGCCGCGTGTTCTCCGGATTGGCCCAGTCATGCACGAAACCGATGATGGTGCCGACGCCACCTGAGACCTGCATCAGGTTCTTGATGGTCTTGACGAGATCATCGGGCGTGCCGATGGTGGAAGCGGCGGCTTCTCCGCCCGCGGTCTTCTCGACGGCGTCTTCCGGCGAGGTGAAGGGCTGCAGGCCCGGCCGCTGCAGCGTGCCGACATTATACTCGTTGTGCCAGCGCATCAGGCCGGGGCCGGCTTCGCGCGCGGCCTGTTCGCGGGTCTCGGCGATATGCCAGGACAGCAGCACGCGCCAGTTGGCGCGGTTGACGGTAGTGCCGTGCTTCTTCGCGGCATCCTCGGCAAAGCCCCATTGCGTCGGCAGCGCCATCAGCCCCTGCGTCGACATCGAGCCGAGCGAAATGATGCCGATGCCGTATTTGCCGGCGAGCGTCATGCCCGAAGGCGAAATCTGCGACGCCACCACGAACGGCATCTCCTCCTGCAGCGGCAGGATCTGCAGCGCGGCGTCGTTCATGGTGAACCAGTCGCTCTTCGCGGTGACGCGCTCGCCGTTGAACAGACGGCGGATGATGGCGATGGCTTCGTCCTGGCGGTCGCGCTGGGTCATCGGGTCGATCCCGAGCGTATGCGCGTCCGAGGCAAGGGCGCCCGGCCCGGAGCCGAAGATCGCCCGGCCACCGGTCATGTGGTCAAGCTGCACCATGCGCTGCGCGACATTGTAGGGATGGTGGTAGGGCAGCGAGATCACGCCGGTGCCGAGCCGGATCCGCTTGGTGCGCTCGCCGGCGGCCGCCAGGAACATCTCCGGCGAGGCGATCGTCTCCCAGCCCGACGAGTGATGTTCACCGCACCAGAATTCGTCATAGCCGAGGGCATCGAGCTGCTCGACGAGATCGAGATCCCGACGGAACTGCAGCATCGGGTGTTCGCCAATGGGGTGATGTGGTGCGAGAAAGGCGCCGAACTTCACGCGAGCCATAAGTATTTCCTCTTTGTAATGCTTTTTAATGTTTTTCGTGGCGCGCAGCCTATGGCCGCAGGTCGCAGCATTCAATGCAGTCCGCTGCATGGCCGCGACGCGCTGCCGCACAATGCTGCCTTGCGGAACGATCGGGCGGATCACCATTTGATGCCTGTACCGCAGCGCATCGCGCGGTCAGGAGGACAAATGAGCTACTTCAAGACGGCGATATTGCTGGCCGCCATGACCGCCCTGTTCATGGGCGTCGGCTATCTCATGGGCGGCGCGTCGGGTGCGATGATCGCGCTGGTGGTTGCCGCCGGCATGAACATGTTCGCCTACTGGAATTCCGATCGCGCGGTGTTGTCGATGCACGGCGCGCAACCGGTCGACGCACGCAATGCACCGGACCTGTATCGCATGGTCGGCGAGCTCGCCCACAATGCCGGCCTGCCGATGCCCAAGATCTATATCATGGACAATCCGCAGCCGAACGCGTTCGCGACCGGTCGTAATCCGGAGAATGCCGCCGTCGCCGTCACCACCGGCCTGATGCAGCAGCTCACGCGCGAGGAACTCGCCGGCGTGGTGGCGCATGAGCTTGCGCATATCAAGCATCACGACACGCTACTGATGACGATCACCGCCACCATCGCCGGTGCGATCTCGATGATCGCCCAGTTCGGCATGTTCTTCGGTGGCAACCGCAACAATAATGGTCCGGGCATGATCGGCCAGATCGCGCTGATGATCCTGGCGCCGCTCGCCGCCATGCTGGTGCAGATGGCGATCAGCCGCACGCGCGAATATGCCGCCGACGAGATGGGTGCACGGATCTGTGGCCAGCCCATGTGGCTCGCCTCTGCACTGGCCAAGATCGACAACGCCGCGCATCACATCCCGAACGAGGATGCCGAGCGTGCGCCTGCGACCGCGCATATGTTCATCATCAACCCGTTGTCGGGTCGTGCCATGGATAATCTGTTCACGACGCATCCGGCGACGCAGAACCGAATCGCAGCGCTGCAGCAGCTTGCGGGACAGATGGGTGTTCAGTCGCGCGCGCCTGCACGTCCAGCGCCGCCCGCGGCCGGCCCGTGGAGCGGCGGTCCGTCGCGCCGGGGTCCGTGGGGCTAGTGAACCGTTCGACTTAACGAGCGGTGCTTCTGCGCTACCGTGCCGTCATTCGATTCCACGCATCCAGCCCGGCTATCTTGTAGGCCTCCGCCAGCGTCGGATAGTTGAACGTGTTCTGGATGAAGTAGTCGATCGTGCCTTTGAGATTGAGCACGGCCTGGCCGATATGGATCAGCTCGGTGGCGCCCTCACCAAGGATATGCACGCCGAGCAGGCGGCGGGTCCTGGTGGAGAAAATCATTTTCATCATGCCGCTATCCAGGCCCATGATGTGGCCGCGCGAGGTTTCACGAAAGCGCGCAACGCCCACCTCGTAGGGAATGCCCTTCTGGCGGACTTCCTCTTCGGTGAGACCGGTGGTCGATATCTCCGGCACCGAATAGATGCCGTAGGGGAAGAACTCTGGCGGCGCCAACGGATCTATCCCGAGCGCGTGGCAGGCGGCCACGCGGCCCTGCTCCATGCTGGTGGAGGCCAGCGACGGGAAGCCGATGACATCGCCCGCCGCATAGATGTGCGGCACGCTGGTCTGCAGCGTGAGGGGATCGACATTGATACGGCCGCGGTGATCGACAGCGATACCGGCGGCTTCGAGATTGAGTCGGTCGGTGGCGCCGACGCGGCCGGCGGCGAACAGCAGCATTTCCGAGGTGACGTTGCGGCCGTCTGCGAGTTTGGTCACGATGTGCCCGCTCGGTGCGTGCTCGATCGCGTTGACCTTGGAGCCGAGCCGCAATGCGACATTGCGGTCGCGCAGCTCGTGCATGAATTCGTCGATCAGCTCCTTGTCGATGAAATCGAGAAAGGTCGGCCGCGGCTCGATCAGCGTCACGGCGACATCGAGCGCGCTGAAGATGGTGGCATATTCGACGCCGATCACGCCCGCGCCGATCACCGCCAGGCTACGTGGCAGTTTCGGCAGGTCGATGATCTCGTCGCTGTCGAACACTGTCTTGTTGTCGAACGGCACGTAATCGGGCCGGAATGGCCGCGTGCCGCAGGCGATCAGGATATGACCGGCGGTGACATTCTTGATCTCGTTCTTCTCATTGGCGATCTCGATCTGGTGCGGTCCGGTGAAACGCGCTTCGCCGAGCGCCGTCTTTACGGCATTGCGGCTGAACTGATGCTCCAGCACCTCGACCTCGTGGTCGAGTGTCTTCTGCAGCCGCATGATCAGGTCGCTGGCGTCGATGTCCTGTTTCACCCGATAGGAACGGCCGTAGAAGCCGCGCTCGCGCCAGCCGGACAGGTTGAGCACGGTCTCGCGCAGGGTCTTCGATGGAATGGTGCCGGTATGGACGGAGACGCCGCCGACCCGCCGGCCCTTCTCCACCACCAGCACCGATTTACCGAGCTTGGCGAATTGGACGGCTGCGCGCCGGCCAGAGGGGCCGGAGCCGATCACGATCATGTCGTAGTCATACATCGAAGAGGCCTCGAAACCGGAAGGGCCGGCATATGCAATCGCTTCGCCATGCAGCAATCGGGCCACTGGCGGTATCTTCCTGCATGAGGAATGCAAATTCGGTATGACTTGGATGGGGAGATCGAGCGAAGCCGGGCCCACGGTCAGCGCGCCACGAGGTACGACGGGGGCGTTCAATAAAGCTACCTCCGAGGTAATCGACGCGATGACTGGAAGCTGGGATCAACGTGGACGGCTGCTTCAGGCCGAACCGTTGAGCGAGGCGCACCCATGCACCAGATCGTTGCCAATCCTGTCGACTCCACGCGTCGCTGGTGGGTGCTGGCGATCGTCGTTGCGGCGCAGTTCATGTTTGGCGTCGATGCCTTCATCGTCAATGTCGCGATCCCGACCATCGCGGTCGAGCTTCGTGCCACCGCGGCGCAGATAGAGGCCGTGATTGCGGTCTATCTGATCGGATATGCGACGTTGGTGATCACCGGCGGCCGGCTCGGTGACATCTACGGCACCAGGAACACCTTTCTCGCCGGCGTGCTCGGCTTCACCCTGACGTCGCTGTGGTGCGGGATCGCGCAATCCGGACCGGAGCTGATTCTGGCGCGGCTGGCACAGGGCGCCACTGCGGCGCTGATGGTGCCGCAGGTGCTGGCCACCATCCATGTGCTGTTTGTCGATGAAGCCCGTGCCCGTGCCCGCGTCTTCGCCGTCTACGGCATCGTGCTTGGCCTTGCCGGCGCTGCGGGCTTTCTGCTCGGTGGCCTGCTGGTGACGATGGATCTTGCAGGCCTCGGCTGGCGTGCGGTGTTCTTCGTCAATGTACCGGTGGGACTTGTCATCATCGCGGCGGCATGGCGGCTGATGCCATCCATTCCCCGCCGTCCCGGCACGCGGCTGGATATACCGGGCGCGCTGGTGCTGTTCGCCGGATTGCTCGGTCTGATCGGCCCATTGCTGTTCGGGCACGAATTGCACTGGGCGCCGTCGGTGTGGCTGGCGATGGCTGCGGGTGCGGCAGTGATCGCCGGCTTCGTCAGGCTGGAACGCCGCGTCGCGTTGCGCGGTGGCATGCCGCTGATCGATCTGGCGTTGCTCACGGATGCTGCTTTCATGCGCGGGCTGTGCGCGGTATTCTTTTTCTTCTTCGCCAATCTGTCATTTTATCTGGTGATGACGTTGTTCATGCAGAACGCGCTGCACATGCCGCCGCTGCGGGCCGGTCTCATTTTCATACCGCTGGCGCTGGCCTTCGTTGTCGCATCGCGTCACAGCGGTATGCGGTCGCGCCAGCGTGGCACGCTGGTGCTGATCGAGGGTTGCGTGGTGCAGGTCATCGGTCTTGCCGCGCTGGCTGCAACGGTACTGGGCGTGAATGCATCGTCTGCATTGCTGCTGGCGGTGCCGCTGGCCGTGTTCGGTTACGGCCAGGGTCTGGTCATGGCGCCGCTGTCCAGTGCCGTGCTGTCGACCGTGCAGACATCGAGCGCGGGAGCCGGCTCGGGCATGTACGGCACCACGACGCAAATCGCCAACGCCGCCGGCGTTGCTGCGATCGGCGCGGTCTATTTCGCGGTGCAGTCCACAGCATCGGCAGTCATCGCGCTGCTCACAAGCTTCGCATTGTGCGTGTTGTCGGTCGCCGCCTGTGCGGGTTTTCTGCTGTGGATGCGCCGTGCCGGCAACGCATAAATCCAAGTACGGCAATCCAAGTACGGCGTTTGACCGTCCAGCACGCGCGCCTTGACAGGTCAATCGCGATGGCTTGATATTGGGGGCATGGGGACAAAGCGATCTCCCCACGAGGCGACATGCCCAAGTATCGCGTCCCGCACTCCTGCAAGGACGCGCCCATGTCATCGATTAACAGCATTTCCGTTGAAAAACTCGTTCGCCTGATCGGCACGCCGAAATGTCCCGCGCTCGTCGATGTCCGCACCGACGAGGATTTCGCCCTGTCGCCGTTTCTCCTGCCAGGCTCGGTCCGGCGGCCATTCGGCGACGTGAATGGTTGGGCCGCGGCGCTGCGCGGTCGGTCCGCCGTGGTGATCTGCCAGAATGGTTTCAAGCTCAGTCACGGCGTTGCCGCGCTGCTGCGCGATGCCGGTATCCCGGCAGAGGTTCTGGAAGGCGGATATCTCGGATGGGAGAGTGCAGGCCTGCCGCGCATTCCCGGCGGCAAGTTGCCGCCGCAAAATCCGCAGGGCCGCACGTTGTGGGTGACGCGGGAGCGCCCAAAGATCGACCGCATTGCCTGTCCCTGGCTGATCCGGCGTTTCATCGATCCGGCGGCACTGTTCATGTTCGTTGCGCCGTCGGAAGTCTCGGCCGTCGGCGAGAAATTTGATGCTGCGCCTTTCGATATCGAAGGCGTGTTCTGGAGCCATCGCGGCGAGCTCTGTACCTTCGATGTGATGATCGAGGAATTCGGCCTCGCCACACCGCCGTTGCTGCGGCTGGCTACCATCGTCCGCGCGGCGGATACAGCGCGGCTCAATCTCGCCCCGGAAGCGCCGGGCCTGCTGGCGGCATCACTCGGCCTGTCGCGAATGTATGCCGACGATCTCGAGCAGCTTGAGGCTGGACTGGGTCTGTACGATGCGTTCTATCGCTGGTGCCGAGATGCCAGCACCGAAACCCACAACTGGCCGACAGCAAAGACGAAAGCTTGAGATGGCAGAAGCAACTTCGGTCACACCACCGGCCATTCCCGAGCCGCAGACCCACGGCGTTTCCTTCTCGGAGGCATTTTCTGTGTGGCTGCGGATCGCGTTGCTTTCCTTCGGAGGTCCGGCCGGGCAGATCGCTGTGATGCATCGCATCCTCGTCGACGAGAAACGCTGGGTGTCGGAAAGTCGTTTTCTGCATGCGCTGAACTACTGCATGCTGCTCCCCGGTCCCGAAGCGCAGCAGCTTGCGACCTATATCGGCTGGCTGATGCACCGGACCGCTGGCGGGCTGATGGCCGGCGGGCTGTTCGTCCTTCCCGGTGCGATCTGCATCATGGTGCTGAGCTGGATCTATGCCGCCTTCGGGCAGGTCGGGTTTGTCGTGGCCGTGTTCTTCGGCCTCAAGGCGGCGGTCCTGGCGATCGTTCTGCAAGCCGTGGTGCGGATCGGTGGTCGCGCATTGAAGAACAACATGATGCGGACTTTGGCGGCGATTGCCTTCGTCGCGCTGTTCTTTTTCGATGTGCCGTTCCCGGTGATCGTTTTTGGTGCGGCAGCAATTGGTTTCCTCGGCGGCCGGGCCGGTCTGCCGGCCTTTACGGTGAATACGGGCCACGGGTCATCAGACGGCGGCGACGCTGATAGTTTGCTCGGAGACGAGCTTCCCCTCCATGCCCGGTCGAGCGTCCGGCAGTCGCTCGGCGTTGCGGCCGTCTGGCTGGTGCTGTGGCTCACGCCCGTCGCAGTGCTGCTCGTGGCGTTCGGCAGCAATGACGTGTTCAGCCAGATTGCCGTTTTCTTCTCCAAGATGGCGATGGTCACCTTTGGCGGGGCTTACGCGGTTCTCGCTTATGTCGCGCAGCAGGCCGTCGATCACTACGCATGGCTGAAGCCGGGCGAGATGCTCGATGGTCTCGGCATGGCCGAAACCACGCCAGGTCCATTGATCATGGTGCTGCAATTCGTGGGGTTCATGGCCGCCTTCCGCGCACCGGGTATGTTGCCGCCGCTGCTGGCCGGCACGCTAGGCGGATTGCTCGCGACCTGGGTGACCTTTGTGCCGTGCTTTCTCTGGATCTTCCTCGGGGCGCCGTTCATCGAAACCATTCGTGGCAACCGCGCGCTGAGTGCCGCGCTGGCTGCGATCACCGCCGCAGTGGTCGGCGTCATCCTTAACCTGGCGATATGGTTCGCTATCCACACGATGTTTCGCGAGGTGAAACCTGTTCGTGCGCTCGGACTCAGCTTCGACATGCCGGTTCTGCACAGCGTCAACGGATGGGCTGTCGCGCTGTCGGTCGCGGCCCTGATTGGGGTATTCTATCTGAGGATTGGTCTGCTGCAGATACTGTTGGCTTGTGCCGGCATGGGTGTGCTTTTGCACATCGCCGGTCTGGTATGACCTCGCGAAACCGTGTGCGGAACTGGTAATTAACGGCCGACGGAACAGGAACGTTTCGAACCACTTCGCGTTGAATGCCGTTGACTCAACAGGAGCTGATCATGCGGAAAACCATTCTTGTTGCGATCTGCGCCACGGCCATCGGCGTTGCCCCGTTCGCCGCTTTCGCCCAGGCCACCGGCCCGTCCGGTCAGGATTCGACCAAGATGGGCACCGGCACCATGTCAAAGGACGGTGAATCCAAAACCACCGGTACTCAAGGCATGTCGAAAGACAGGATGAAGAAGGATTCCATGCACAAGGACGGCATGAAGAAAGACCACATGATGAAAGACGAGATGAAGAAATAACTCGTCATTTTCTCCCCGACTCGCCCCATATGGCCCGGCCTGTTATGGCCGGCCATATGGGGTTTCCTTTGCATTAAAGGTAATTTTCGAAGGCCTCGCGCTTCAGTGATAGGTATATTGAAACCGTATTTGTTTTATTTTGCGGTGCAGCAACCATATGTCCGCAGTGCTGTTGTATAAGCCTGACGACCCAGGAGCTGCCGTGTCTCTCGCCGATAATATCGATTTCCTCCGCAACCTCCCAAAACTGCCCGGAATCAACACCTTGGACGGGTTGGCGCGCGGCCGTGCGCCTGCAGGCACGAGCCCTATCAGCGAATCAACGGGTTTCGGCAGCAATCCCGGCGACCTCCGGATGTTCAGTTACGTGCCCGCCACGCTGACGGCGAAGCCGGCACTGGTCGTCGTGCTGCACGGCTGCACACAGAACGCTGCTGGCTATGATGTCGGCACCGGTTGGTCGATGCTGGCCGAGCGCTATGGCTTTGCGCTGCTGATGCCCGAGCAGAAATCATCCAATAACGGCAATACCTGCTTCAACTGGTTCAATGCCGATGACATCGCGCGCGACAGCGGCGAGGCGCTCTCGATCCGGGAAATGATCGAGCAGATGGCCGTGGACCATGATGTGGATCGCAAGCGCATTTTCGTGACGGGGCTCTCGGCCGGCGGCGCGATGACCTCGGTAATGCTGGCGACCTATCCTGAAGTCTTTGCTGCCGGCGCGATCATTGCCGGTTTGCCCTACGGGATCGCTACTACCATGCAGGAGGCGCTGAGCGGCATGTATCGCGCGGCGCCGCGTGCCGCGAACGATCTCGGCAATCTCGTGCGCAAGGCATCGCCGCATACCGGTGAGTGGCCGAAAGTGTCGGTCTGGCATGGCAGTGCCGATCGCACCGTCAATCCTGCTAATGCGGGCGAAATCGTCAAGCAATGGCTCGATCTTCACGGCCTGGCGTCCGCACCGATGTCCGCCGTGGACGTCGATGGCTATCCGCGCGAGGTGTGGTGGAACAGGGACGGTGAGACCGTTGTCGAATCCTACACCATCACCGATATGGCGCATGGCGCGCCGCTGGCGATTGCCGGACAGGACGAACCCTATGGTGCCGCGGGTGCCTTCCTGCTCGAAGTCGGCATCTCATCGTCCTACCATATCGCGCAGTTCTTCGGCCTGACCCGGCAACTCGCACCACGCAATGTCGAAACTGCAGCCGTGGAACCCGTGGCTCCGGCGGATGCCATTGTCTCATCGGTGACGCAGAAGCCGCGCTCTGCAGGTGATCGACGCGACGCGCGAGGCGATCGTGCTGGCCGGCGGTCTATCGATATCAACACTGCCATTACCCGGGCGCTCACGGCTGCCGGCCTCATCAAGTCACCCTGACAAGTAACAGGGCGCGATTGGCGACGATTTGCGCGGGGTCTGACAGGGCGCTAAGTTATCAAGAGACGCCAGACTGGTCTTGCGTACCGATTGCTCGCAGATGTTGGATGTCCATCCATCGAACTCAGTCGATTTCCTCGCCGGTGGCGGCGAGATGGGCGCGCTCATGCGTGCTTACGACTGGAAGAGCAGCCCGCTCGGCGCGCCGGATACCTGGCCGCAAGGTTTGCGGACGGCGATCCGCATCATTCTCAATACGCGCCATCCGATGTTCATCTGGTGGGGCCCGGAGCTCATCCAGTTCTACAACGATGCCTATAGCGAGACGATGGATGCACAACAGCATCCGCGCGCGCTGGGCAGCCGGGGCCGGGAATTCTGGCAGGAAATCTGGCCCGTCATCGGCCCGCAGATCGAGCAGGTGATGTCCGGGCAGGGTGCCACCTGGCATGAGCACCAGCTGGTGCCGATGACCCGACACGGGAAAGTCGAAAACAGCTACTGGACCTATAGCTTTAGCCCGCTCGATCTCGATGACGGCATCGGCGGCGTGCTTGTGATTTGCAGGGACGTCACGCAGGACCACAGAGTCACGATAGCTTTGCGTGAACGCGAGGCAGAGCTCGCGCGCGTGCAGGAGATCGGCCAGATCGGCGGCCTCGAAGTCGATCTGCGCACCGGATTCCGCAATCGCCGTTCGCCTGAATATCTGATCGTTCACGGCCTGCCACCGGACGCAGCAAACGAGTCCCACGAGGATTGGGTTCGCCGTATCCATCCCGAGGATCGTGAGGCGACCGAGCAGAAATTTCGCGAGGCCGTGAACAGCGGCGTGCGTGATTACACGGCGCAGTATCGCATCATTCGTCCGAGCGATGGTGAGACCCGCTGGATTTCCGTGCGGTCGTATATCGAGCGCGACGAGGCGGGAAAACCGCTGCGTCTGGTCGGTGCACATACGGACGTCACCGATCAGGTGCTCGCCGAGAAGGCTCTTCGCAAGAGTGAGGAAGAAGCGCGTCAGCTCGCTGTAAAACTCGCAGACCTCAATGCGACGCTGGAGCAGCGCGTGCGCGACAAGACGCGCGAGCGCGACCGGATCTGGAGCGTGTCGCAGGATTTGTTGATGGTCTCTGACTATGACGGCGTCTGGCGCACGGTGAATCCTGCGTGGACGCGTACGCTCGGCTGGAGCGAGGCGGAGCTGCTCAACAAGACCTCGCGCTGGCTCGAACATCCCGACGATCAGGCCAGGACGGTGGCCGAGATCGACAAGCTTGCCAGGGGGCAGCCGACGATCCGCTTCGAGAATCGCTTCCGCCACAAGGATGGCTCCTATCGCTGGCTGTCCTGGACGGCGGTGCCGGATGAGAACCAGATCTATTGCGTGGCGCGCGACGTCACCGCCGAGAAGGCCGCCACCGAGCGGCTGAAAGTGACTGAAGAAGCGCTGCGGCAGTCGCAGAAGATGGAAGCGGTCGGTCAGCTCACCGGCGGCATCGCGCATGACTTCAACAATCTGCTCACCGGCATCGTCGGCTCGCTCGACCTGATGCAGACACGGCTCGATCAGGGCCGCACCGACAATATCACGCGCTATATCAACGCTGCGATGACCTCGGCCAATCGTGCAGCGGCGCTGACGCATCGGTTGCTGGCCTTCGCACGGCGGCAACCGTTGATTCCAAAATCCGTCGACGTCAATGCGCTGATCGTGTCGCTGGAAGATCTGCTGCGCCGGACCATCGGTGAGACGCTTGACCTCGATATCGCCGCAGCACCGGATCTGTGGTGCACATTGTGCGATCCGAACCAGCTGGAGAGCGCACTGCTCAATCTTGCGATCAATGCGCGCGATGCGATGCCCGATGGTGGGCGGCTGCAGATCGCAACACAGAATATGCGCGTCGATGCCGTCAATGCCGATGCGCCGGCACTGATGCCTGGCGATTACATCTGCATCAGTGTGAGCGACAGTGGCATGGGCATGAGTCCGGAGGTGGCGGCGCGCGCCTTCGATCCGTTCTTCACGACCAAGCCGATCGGTCAGGGCACCGGCCTTGGCCTGTCGATGATCTACGGCTTCGCGCGCCAGTCCAATGGACATGTCAGCATCGACAGCAGGCTCGGCGTCGGGACGACCGTGAAACTGTACTTGCCGCGTCACGAAGGCGACGCTGCCACTCATGATGCCAATCCGTTGAAGGGCGATCAGCACGCGGCCACAGGAGAAACCGTGCTGGTGGTCGAGGATGAGCCGGTGGTGCGCTCGGTCATTATCGAGATGTTGCAGGACGAGGGCTACCGCGTGCTCGAAGCCGTCGACGGGCCATCCGGCCTGCGGGTTCTGCGCGAGACACTGCAGATCGATCTTCTGGTCACCGATGTCGGACTGCCGGGCATGAACGGCCGTCAGCTCGCAGACCAGGCGCGCGAGACGCGACCGAATCTGAAAATCCTGTTCATTACCGGCTATGCCGAAAGCGTTGCCATGGCGAAGGGCTTTCTGCTGCCCGGCATGGAAATGATCACCAAGCCGTTCGACCTCGACAATCTCTCGCAGCGCATCCGCGCGATGGTCACGAACTGATCGTTCGGTTCCATATATCTCCCAGTATTTCAGTCTCTGCGCGCGTGTTCGGACAGGTCAATCTCCGGAACCATTGCGCGGTCGCGAACTTGTATCGGCGTAATACCGATCAATCAAAACTGGAGATCATCATGATCCGCCGTCTTCTTGGAACCGCTGCCATCGTCGCCACGATGGCTCTTCCCGCTATTGCTCAGGCTCAGGGTGTCCCCGGAGGCATTGAGCGTGGTGCACGCGATGGCGAGCGCGCCGCCGGCCCAGTTGGCGCTATCGTGGGTGGCACCATCGGTGGTGTCGTCGGCGGTGTTGCCGGTGTGCTCGGCGTCGACGACCGACCCCGTTTTCGCAACTATGTCGTGGAACAGCGTCGCCCATCCTACACCTATCGCGACGAGGTCCGTGTGGGCGCCGTACTGCCGGAGAGCGGTGTGACCTATTACGAGGTTCCCGCCGAATATAGTTCCGCCCGCGAATACCGCTACACCGTGGTCAATGGTCGCACGGTTCTCGTCGAGCCGCGCACCCATCGTATTGTCGAAGTGATCGATTAAGCCGATCAATAAACGACTTTTCGAACAGGCCGCCGTCCGGCGGCCTGTTTTGTTCCGCCTGTTGCTGACAGCGTGTCTATGGTCAGTACCGATGTTCTCGCGTAGAGAAGTGTCGGGGAATCACACGAGCACCACGCGGCGATCAATCGCCCGGATGCGGAGTTAAATGGCCGTCAGCAATCGCGACCAGATCACCCCTGCCATCGCACTCGATGTTCCACTAGCCGATCGCGCCGAGACGGGTCTTGCATTACCGGATGGCGTGCAGCCCTATCGCATCGATTGGCTCAATACGCTCACCATTGGTGTTTTTCACGCGCTCGCACTGCTCGCTCTGATGCCGATGTTCTTCAACTGGACTGCGGTGATTGTCGCGATCATCGCAGCGCGGTTGTTCGGCCTCATCGGCATCAATATCGGCTATCACCGGCTGCTGACCCATCGCGGTTTCAAATGCCCGAAATGGCTGGAGCATGCCTTCGTTGTGGTGGCGATCTGCTGCGCCGAGGATACGCCGGCGCGCTGGGTTGCGATCCATCGCCGTCATCACGAGAAGTCTGATGAACAGCCGGATCCGCACAGCCCGCTCGCCGGCTTCTTCTGGGGCCACATGGGCTGGCTGCTGGTGAAGAATCCGGATCTGTCCCGTCTCGGTATTTATGACCGTTATGCGAAGGACGTCCTGCGCGACCCGTTCTATGTCGCGCTGGAGCGCAATCTATGGCAGCTGAAGATCCTGCTGATCCAGATCAACGTGTTCTTCTTTGCGGGCCTGGTTGGCAAATTGCTGTGGGGCGGCTCATGGCCCGAGGCAGTGCAGTTCGCTCTCAGCATCGTCATCTGGGCGGTCTTCGTGCGAACCGTCTTCGTCTGGCACCAGACCTGGGCGGTCAATTCGGTCACCCATATCTGGGGTTATCGCAACTACGCGACCGATGAGGACAGCCGCAACAATCTGTTTATCGGCTACCTCGCCCACGGTGAGGGCTGGCATAACAACCATCATGCCGATCAGCGCTCGGCGCGCCACGGTCATCGCTGGTGGGAGTTTGATACCACCTATCTGACCATTCGCCTGTTGGAGAAGCTCGGGCTGGTATCGGACATCGTCCAGCCGCGGCATACGACGAAGAGCTAAGCGCGGTCAGGTCCGGCTATGCCACACGAGGTGCAACTTTTCGTCACAATCGACGTTAGTTCCCCATGATGACGAAGCCCGATATCTGGTACGTGGCATTTGGCCCCGACAAGTCCGTGAAATCCGATACCCGCGTGGCAAACGGTGTACGGACGACAAGGACTTTCAAGTCCGAAATCGATGCGAAGCTGTTCGCCCGGGAAATCCTCGCCAAGGGTTGGACCGCGACAGCCGGCACACTCAATCCATACCAGCCCAAGCGCACCATTGCGGCATCGCAGGTCGAGGATTGGGCAAATCCCTGAAAGCCTTGGGATGCTTTCCTTGCTCCCCAAAGGCCTGGTCGCCGCTGATGGCAGGATTACGCCTGGCCGGTGAGGAATGGGTTGGTCATGCGCTCTTGGCCAATGCTGGAGCCGGGGCCGTGACCGCAGATGAACCCGACATCGTCGCCGAGCGGCAGCAGCTTGGTGGTGATGGAATTGATCAGCGCCTCGTGGCTGCAGCCCGGGAAATCGGTGCGGCCGACCGATCCGGCGAACAGGACGTCGCCGACATGGGCGAATTTCATTGCCTTGCTGTAATACACAACGCTGCCGGGTGAATGGCCGGGACAGTGCAGGATGTCGAATGAGAGGCCGCCGACGCTGACGGTGTCGCCTTCCTCGAGCCAGCGGTCCGGCTTGAAGTTCCTGACGCCGGTCATGCCATATTTGGTGCCGCTGTCCTCGACGAGATCGAGCAGGAACTCATCGGCGCGATGCGGGCCGATGATCTCGACCTTCAGTGCCTCGCGCAGTTCGTCAGCCCCGCCGACATGGTCGATATGGCCGTGGGTCAGCCAGATCTGCTCGACCTTCACATTGGCCTTGGCAATGGCGTCCAGGATCAGCGGCACGTCGCCGCCGGGATCGATCACCACGGCCTGTCGCGTGGCTTCATCCCACAGCAACATGCAGTTCTGCTGAAACAGGGTCACCGGAATGATGGTGCCGCCGGCCTGGGCTTTATGTTCGGTTTCATCTGTCATCGCGCCACAATGCTGATTTTTGCGGGCGAGAAAAGGGGAATCTGGGCGTTTCTGCCCTGCCGTCATTGCCGGGCTTGACACGGCAATCCGTCGTTCGGAAGCAGATGAATAGGCCGGCTGAGCCCGCATATGGCTGCCTTTGCTTCTCGACTACTTCTTCAACTGCACCTTCAACGTCGCTTCCACCTCGCGGTCGAAGGAGGATGCCTTGGCCGGCGCCTTGTCGCGCTGGGTCATGAGATATGCATCGCGCTTGGCCACCAGCACGGTCAGCCTGTCGTTCAGCGCCTTGCGATCTTTCATTTGCCTGTCGAGTTCATCGGCGCGCTGCTGCGGCGACAGTTTGCGAATGGCCTCGGGCAATTCATCTTCCTTCACGCTGTCGAGCTTCTGCTTGCCGGCGGAGACGTCGCTGACGAGATCGCCGCCGCCGGTCACGGCTTCCGACGACACTTTCGCGCGCTTGTTGATATAGCTCGCCATATCGGAGGCAGAAGCCGGTGCCGCCGCCGCGACCTCCGACAGCTGCCGTGTCTGGGTCTCGGTGCGCTTCTGTAGCGCGCGGGGACCATAGGGGATCACCGTCTTGTTGATGTCGTTCTGCAGGATGATGATCTCTTCGTCATAGGGCGTTTCGATGATTACCACTTGCCCGCCATCCTGCGGGATCGCGATGAAACGGCCGTCGCCGCGCTGTGCGATATCGCGCCAGGCCTTTTCCGTATCGCGGGCGCCGCCCGCCAGCACGGCATTGACGATGATGTCCTTCTGCTTCGCGACCCCAAGCGTGGTCATGTATTTGGTGTCCTGCGCGTAATCCATATGCGGCGGCGCATCGCCGACCAGAAAGACGATACGGCGGGCGGCGCTGCCCTTGGTCCATTGCAGCTTGTTGACGGCGACATCGAGCGCCTCGTTGACGCTTTCCGGCCAGTCGCCGCCGCCCTGCGCACGCACCTGCAGCAGGTTGGCATAGAGATCCTGGATATCGGTGGTGAGCTCGAAGGTCTTGGTGACGTAATCGTCGCCGATGTCGCGATAGGCGACGAGGCCCATGCGGATGTCGGCATCGGGATTGCTGTCGAGAATCGTGGTCGCGATCGACCAGATCTTGCGCTTGGCACCCTCGATGAGCCCGCTCATGGAACCGGTGGTGTCGAGCACGAAGGCGACTTCGACGGTCGGCTTTGCATGCGCGGAACCGGCGAAAATCGCTTGCGGCAAAGTTGCGGCAGCGGCGATCAGGATGACGCGACTGATATGGGCTAAGTTCATGGGATGTCTCCATAATCCGGGCTGCTGCGATGATTTTTGGCACACGCCGTCGCTTGCGGCCGGCTTGCGACATTCGTGCGGCTGACTTGCGGGAGACGTGATGGGCGGTCCCGCCGAAATCGGCTAAGTTTGTCGCCATGGAATCGAATGCCGTTCACACCCCCGCGCTGATTTTCGACCGCCGTCAGTCGGAGACGGCGTTGGCGATCGCGCGCGGAACCACCCGATTGCTACGGTCGCTGGGATTTTCATGCGTCAGCGAACTGTCATTACCGTCCGGACGGCGCGCCGATCTGGTGGCGCTGAACGAGCGCGGCGACATCTGGATCGTCGAGATCAAATCCTCGATCGAGGATCTGCGGGCGGATCAGAAATGGCCCGACTATCGCGCCCATTGCGACCGGCTGTTCTTCGCCTTCACGCAGGATCTGCCTTGCGAGATTTTTCCGGGCGACACCGGCCTGATCGTGGCGGATGCCTATGGCGCACATGTGCATTGCGATGCGCCGGAGCATCGCCTGCCGGCGCCGACACGCAAGGGCATGATGCTGCGCTTCGCGATGACCGCGGCGCACAGACTCAATAGGCTGCACGACCCTCAGGGTCATGCAGCCTATCCGAACGAGATCTAGAGCGGTTCACGAATTTATTGAATCTGGAGGGATTCCGGTTCATCGGCGA
>NZ_JBGMOE010000180.1:0-42600 GCF_041424195.1 Tardiphaga sp.
CCCTTCCGTCAGCTCCCGGCTCGCGCCGCTGATCCCGATCGCATAGGTGGCGACCGCCCAGGTAATCGCGCCGACAACGAGCGCGCTGATCCATCCGCCATGAACGTAGCGCAGTGCCTCTCCGCGCTCCGCCTTTCGAAGAAAAGCGATCATGGCGACAACGATGAGCAGGGCTTCAAGCCCTTCGCGCAGCAGAATCGTGAATGCGCCCAAGAACGTGGATGCTTCTGTAGCAGCATCAGGAGCGAGCGCCGCTTCCGCATCGTTGAACAGGCTGTCGAGCACCGACACCTTTTCCGCGAGATCCTCGGGCGAAGCGCCGCGATCGAGTGCCGCGCGGAACTCCCCCATCGCACCTTCGATCCGGCCCATCAGCGTCGCGTCGCGCGCGGTAAGCGTCGGTTCGACCGGCTCAAACCCGTCGAGATAAGCTGACAGCGCCAGCTCCTTGGCCCCGCGCGCATCGCCGCGTCGCGCTGCGGCGACGCTTGCGGCCAGCTTGGCACGCGCAACCGCAAGCGAGCCCGGTGTCTGTTGCATCACCTGATCGGGATGGCGGCGCAGGAACGCAAGCACGGCATCGGCTTTGGCTTCGCCAATCGAGCTGGCGAGAGCGGCGGGGGTAAGTGCGACCAGGGTTTTCAGGTCGGGTATCCGCTGGCGTAGCACGGAGTCCGACTTCCACAGTCGCTCGCCTTCGCGCGCCTGTTCGTCGGTTGAGGCGAAGCTCCCGGCGCGAAAGGCCAGCGCCCAGCGTCGGTCGTTCGGTAGATCGGCGAAGCTCTGCATCCCCGTCCCGTCGATGCCTTGCGTCACCACTTGATAGAGCGCGAACACACTGCGCTGGCGGGCGCGCTCGGCATATGTGAACGCGATCGGCGGCGGGTCGAGCTTGGCGGCGTCGGCCCCGCGCCCGTCGCCCGTCATGCCGTGGCAGGATGCGCAGGATTGTCGGAATAGCGCATCGGCCGAGGCGAGGTCCGGGGCCTTGCCGGGCGCGAGCGGCACCGGATAGGCGCGCAGCAGATCGGCAGCGAGCCCGTGCGCTAGCGTGGCGGCCTGTTCAGGGGCTCCCTTGCGGGCGATCACCGCTTGCAGGTTCGCAGCTCCCTGGACGAGAGCGTGCCGCTCCGGCTTCGCCGGCAGGACTTTGAGCCGTGATAACACGGATGCGGCGAACTCTTTCATCTCGGCATATTCGGGCGCGCTCTTGACCCGCCCGTTGGCGACCGCGCCCCTATAATCGACCGCTATGTAGTCGAGCAGCCGCCATGCGGTTTGCACATCATTCTGATTGGCTGCGGGGGCGGCGTGCAGCACGGTCGGCAGCGTGAGCAGGCAGAGCATGACGGCGAGCGCCCGCACCAGCGCGCGGGGGAAAACGGACAAAGCCTGGATCACGATGCGTTCGCCAAGATCGTCGGCGCGAGTTCGCGCCGCGCGTTTCGGATGATTTCATAAGCGGAGTGGAGGAAAAGAAGGGCGATCACGCCGGCGACCGCGAGGTCCGGCCAGGCTTGGCCGGTCCATGCCACCAGGCCTGCCGCGGCGATCACCGCGACGTTCGCGAGGGCATCGTTACGACTGAACAGCCAGATCGCGCGGACATTGGCGTCGCCTTCGCGGAACCGGCCGAGCACCAGTGCCGAGCCGACGTTGATCGCCAGCGCGACGACGCCGATCGCGCCCATGAGCTCGGCATCGGGCGCGGTCGCATTCAGGGCGCGCCAGACGGCGAACGCGATCACGCCTACCCCGAGCGCGCCTAGGAACAGCCCTTGCGAGAGAGCCACGCGCGCGCGCGCGCGCGCGGACCAGGCGAGCGCCAGCAGCCCCAAGAGGGTGATCGACCCATCGCCGAGAAAGTCGAGCGAGTCGGCTTTGAGCGCTTGGCTATCGGCGATGAACCCGCCGAACAGCTCGGCCACGCCGAACCCAAGGTTGAGCACCACGACGATCAGCAGCGCGCGACGGTAGGCCGGATCATGTTGAGCGCGGATCGGTTCGCCGTGGCACCCGCAGCTTTCGGTAGAAGCAGTCATGCGGCCTTCCCTACCACCTCTAGTCGCTGTAGAAGCAAGCGAAATATGCGACACGTTCGCATTAGCAAGGATGGCATGATGAAGCCGGTGATGATCGGGCAACTCGCCTGCGAGACCTTAACGAAGGTGACGACCGTTCGCTTTTATGAGTCGATCGGACTGCTGCGACCCCCGCCGCGCACGGCGTCGGGCCGCAGAACCTACGACGCCAGCGACATCGAGCGTTTGCATTTCATCCGCAATGGCCGCCGGCTCGGCTTCTCCGTTGACGAGATACGATCGTTGATGGGGTTGGCCGAGAACCCGGATCAGGATTGCGGTGCCGCGTCAGCTATCGCTACTCAGCACCTCAAGGACGTGGAAGCGAGACTGGCGCAACTCGCAGTATTGCGGGACGAGCTGGCGATGCTCAGCCAGAGCTGCACCAAGGCGCGCATGGCGGATTGTCGGATCATGAGGGCGATCGGCAGGCGCCATCCCCAGCCGGAACGTCAATAATAGTCGGCGAGCCTGAGCTCGCGCACGTCCCCGGTTTCCATGGTAAGTTTGACGAGGGTTCCAGCAGGCCGATAGCGGGCGCGCCAAAGCTCCCCATGAGTATAGTTCGCGTCAACGGGATGCCCGTTCACTGCTATGATCCGCTGCCCGACTGCCCAGCCAGCCTTTTCCGCCGGGCTGTTTGCCGCCACATGGACAACGGTGAGCGCCGTTGGCGAGGCCGCGAGTCCAAGGCCACTGCGATCCTTCAGCATCGGCAGGCGGTTTCGAGGATCGAGCGGACGAAACCACACAAACCCGGCCGTCACATCGAACACCACGTCGAATTGGGCGATCAGCGGCAATCCGATGTTGCCGACCGTGCTAGTCCCGAGCCAATCTCGCATCCCAAGAGTGGGGATGTTCGAGACGTTGAGCCCTTCGATGTTGATGTTGGGAATCGTGAAAATGTCGTTGGTTTTCACGCCATCGACGCCGCCAAGCGCCGCAGTTGAGAGGGGCTTCCCGTTTAGCAGCCCCTGATCGCGGGCGTAGGCCGACGAGAGCATCAGCGCGGCCGAGCTGCCAAGATCGAGCATCAGAGGCACGGGAGCCAGGCCCGCGACGGATGCTCGAATGAAAAGCTCTTGCTTGCTTCCGCGCCCAAGCGCCACCGCTTTCCAGCCAGGGCCGGCCAGGAACGCCCCCGACTTGACGACCGCCAGCCGCCTGTTCCCGAAATCAAGCGCGATACAGCTTCCCGTGAACATATCCGCGCCGAGGAGGATATCGATTGGGCGGCCGAACGCCGCTGAAACCGCACTCAGGTCAGCTACCACGGCGAAGGGCAATCGGCGCGTTTCGCGGGCGAGCAGCACGTCAATATCGCGCACCAGTTGCACAGAGGCCTTGGCGCTCAGCCCGCTAATCATGCGCCGCTCGCCGTTGTTCAGACCGAGCTTTGCCGCGAGAGTCGTGCTTATGATCGACGCGCCGCTTCCGCTGTCGAGCACCGCCCGCACCGGCAGGCCGCCCACTTGCGCCGAAACCAGGAGGGTATCTCCCGTCCCGATTTCCAGCGGCTCCCAATCCAGGTGAGTCGCACCAAAGTTCCACGAGGGCGCAGATTGGGAAGCCGCTCGGGCAAGCGCAGCCGGGCCGATAAGCAGACCCGTCCCACAGGCCAAAATGCGGGTAAATAGTAAACGTCGCGACATGCCGATCGCTTTCAAATGAGCCGTTGTCAAATAGCTGTCTCCAACACCCCAGCCCTTGCGGACGGAGCTCCGTTACATGCTCTAGGGTCCAAACCCAATCAGCATCTTGATTCCGTGCACGAGTGCTGATTCAGGGAGTCTCCGGTTGAAGGAGGCTCGGACATGGCAGGAGCGTTGTTTTGGTTGTCGGATTCAGCATGGGCGGCGATTGAGCCGCATTTGCCAAAGAACCAGCCAGGGGCACGCCGGGTCGATGATCGGCGGGTGATCTCGGGCATCGTGCATATGCTCAAGTGCGGCGGTCGCTGGCAAGACTGCCCGAGCGACTATGGCCCTTCGACCACGGTCTACAACCGCTGGAACAGGTGGAGCAGGCGCGGCATCTGGAGCCGTATCCTTGCGGCTCTCACCGAGGAGGGCTGGATCGCCGAGACCGCCCAGATCGACAGCAGCTACGTCAAGGCGCACCGGTGTTCCGGCGGCGCAAAAGGGGGGCTCGCGCCCAAGCCATTGGCGTCTCTCGCGGTGGCCGGACGACGAAGATCCATGCGCTCGTCGACGTCCTTGGAAGACCGCTCCGCCTTGCGCTGACGCCGGGCAACACCTCCGACATCAAGGGTGCCGACCTGCTCGTTCCCGAGACTGTCGGCATGAAGCGGCTCATCGCTGACCGCGGCTACGATGCCAACAGCCTGCGTGCCACGCTGCGAGAACAGGGCACGATCCCAGTCATCCCTGGCAGGCGCAATCGCAAGCGGCCGATCCAGTACGACGAGCGCCGCTACAAGGACCGCTGGCGTGTCGAGGCCATGTTCTGCCGCCTCAAAGACTTCCGCCGCGTCGCTACGCGCTACGACAAGCTTGCCCGCAACTACCAGTCAGCCGTTGCTCTTGCCGCTGCCATCGCCTTCTGGCTCTGAACGAGTCTGGACCCTAGCTACTAGAGGAGCAAGGGGCGTTGCACTCGCGCCAGACCGGACCGGTTAGCCTCTCCCACGAACCCTTCCGACATGCCCCGTTGGGCGGCCGGGCAGCGGATGATGCAGAGCGCCCGCCCGACCGCGTTCTGTGCGACCGTCGGGCCGATAGGTTCGTGACGGCCAACCACGAAACGATTGAGGAATGCAGCAAACCGCAGCCCGAGCGCGCGAGACGGTGCGATGCACGATCAGAGTTGGCGCTAGACCTTGAGGAGCACCAGGATAGCGACCGGTAGTTCCTAATCACTGCAACTCGATTTTGGCATCGATTGCTGGTTCACTTTGAAAAGGCGCAGGTACAAAGCGCATCAATGCGGGTCGCTGATTTGCCCTGCTGGTTGCGCGAGCCGGCGCCAAGCTGCGACTATCAGGTAGATACCCGCCGCAATCATAGGCAGCGTGAGCCACTGGCCCATGTGAAGCCCTGTTCTGGCTGTGAAGCCGACAAGCTGGGCATCGGGCTCTCGGAAGAATTCGACAGTAAAGCGAGCGAGCCCATAGCCAAGAAGGAACACGCCGACGAGCATACCAGGGCGGCGTCGGGCGTTGGTAAACCAGAAGAGGGACGCGAGCACGGCAAACAAGACCAGCCCTTCCAGCCCGGCCTCGTAAAGCTGGCTCGGGTGACGCGCGAGGCCATCGCCACTTCCGGGGAACACAATCGCCCAGGGCACATCGGTGGGCTTTCCCCAAAGCTCACCATTCACGAAATTGGCGAGGCGACCGAAGAACAGGCCGATCGGTACGGTGCAGGCGACATAATCATGGACCCGCAGCCATCTGAGGCCGTGTCGTCGCGCGAACAGGATCAGCGCGAACGAGACGCCCGCCGCACCCCCGTGGAACGACATGCCGCCATCCCACAGTTTGAAAATTTGCAGGGGGTGAAGGATCATCTCGGGACCGTAGAAGATCACATAGCCGAGCCGGCCGCCCAGGATGACGCCCAACGTCGCGTAGAGCACGAGATCGTCAGCTTGCGCGCGGTTCATCGGGGCGGCGGGTTGGGCCAGCAGCCGCAGCAGATACCACCATCCGGCTATGATGCCGGCGATATAGGCCAGCGAGTACCAGCGGATGTCGAGTGGGCCTATGGAGATGGCAATCGGGCTCAACCCGAGGCTGGCGAATGCGATATGGCTATCCAAGTATTATATCCTGACAGCGAGAACGAGTGATCGAGCGTGCCATGGGGCTATTCCGGTGCGATTGAAGCGCCGGCATCCTTGAGCGCTGCAAACCCGCCGGGCACGTGGGCGACATTTTCCACGCCCATCTCCTTGAGTGATTTTGCGGCAAGAGCTGAGCGGGCACCGGATCCACAGTAGAGCACCAACCGCGATCCGGCGGCGAGTTTGGCATTGTGAGTGGGGCTTTCAGGATCGACCTGAAATTCGAGAAGGCCGCGCGGGACGTGTACCGCACCAGCGACCAGCCCCGATTTCGCGACTTCCCCTGGCTCGCGGATGTCAACGAACTGGACCTCGGGATGGCCGACGAGCTTGGCTGCATCGTCAGGCGCGATAGCTTCGACAAGGGCATTCGCTTCGGAAACCAGCTGTTTCGAGGTGCGTGTTGGCATCGACTTTCTCCTGTAGTTGAACCTGTATCGGATCGCTTAACCCTGCTCGGACTTGCCGCCTATCTGGCGTAGCCGCTCGGGCAAATCTGTTGGGCAATCACCGCAAAGCTTGTTTGCCGGAACGGCAACGTCGATCTTCTTCGGGTAGGGAAGATCGAGCGCGGCCATGATCGCGACAAATTCCTGAACGGTTTTGCCGGCAAGGCGCGGGTTCCGCTCACGCTCCTGCGCCACTGTCGTGATGTGGCGATGATTGTAGTCGTGGGCCGGGAAGATCAGACCGTCGCCGGGCAGCGTGAAAATCTTCTGCGTGACCGAGTGATAGAGCGTGGCGGCGTCACCGTTCTGGAAATCGGTCCGCCCACAGCCGTCGATCAGCAGGGCGTCGCCGGTGAAGGCGCGAAGACCATCGGGCTGATCGACCAGGTAGGTATGGTGGGCATCGGTGTGTCCCGGCGTAAACAGCGGCTGAAGCTTGAGGGCGCCGACAGTCAGAGGCTGATCCTCGGCGACCCCCACGTCAGCACAGGGGAGGCCGTCCATGGCGGGGTACGCGATCTTGGAGCCGGTCAGGCTGCGCAGATAGCAGGCCGATGTGACGTGGTCCGCATGCACATGGGTCTCCAACGTATAGGCCAGTTCAAGATCCAGTTCCTGAAGCGCGGCAAGGTCGCGTTCGATCGTTTCAAGGACAGGATCGATCAGGACGGCTTTGCGCGTCTCCGGGCAGCCGAGGAGGTAGGTGTAGGTCGAGGACTCAGGTTCGAACAACTGACGAAAGATCATGATCGGTCTCCAATGGTGCTTAGCTGCCGATCCCGCCCAGGCTGCGGAACAGCATGTAGGCGGCCACGGCGAGCAGGACGAAAGCGAAAATGCGGGTGAGCAGGCCCTTATGATCGGCGAGCCGGATGGCGGTTTGCATGCCGGCGACGCCGCCAACGACCCCGCCAGCGATGAAGAAGCCGGCCACGCGCCAGTCCACGAGCCCTGACAGGGCATAGTTGAAGGCTGTCGCCGAGCCGAACGCTCCCACCGAAAACAGCGACGATCCGACCGCGTTGAGGATGGGCATGCCGCTGCCGAGCATGATGCCGGGCACAATCAGGAAGCCGCCGCCGATGCCGAAGAACCCGGACAAGAGGCCGGCGAGAAGGCCGATCACCACGAGCCGGACAGCGATCGGCCGCGTGATCCGCACGCCCGGATCGCCGCCCCCGGATTTGCCGCGCAGCATGGAAACGCCGACGACGATCATCACGCCTGCAAACAGCACCAGGAGATGCTGACCCGCCACCATCTTGCCCAGGGTGGAGCCGATCAGGGCGCCGATGACGCCGGACGCCCCAAAAACGAGGGCACAGGGCCACTTCACGGTTCCGGCCCGGGCGTGCTGGACCAGGTTGGCGAACGCATTGGCGGCCACCGCCAGCGCGCTCGTGCCGATCGCGACGTGCGGGTCCTTCATGCCGACGACATACAGCAGCAACGGCAGGGCCAGGATCGAGCCGCCGCCGCCGATCACCCCGAGGGTGAAGCCGACGAGGACACCGGATATGAGCGTGAAGATGTCGACCGGTGTCATGGGTTGGCCCCCGCCCTGGCCGCGCGATAGCGTTCCTGAACGGCGAAGACGCCCATGCCCACCAGCATCGCGATGACGAACACCAGCGCCGTCGGCGCCCCGAGGCTCAGGGCGACGAGGGCCGGACCAGGGCAGTAGCCGACGAGGCCCCATCCGACGCCGAACAAAGCCGCGCCTGAGAGAAGCTTCTTGTCCAGAGACCGGGACGATGGCCCATTGAATGTGGTTGCGAAAAGCGGAGCATCGCGCCTTCGGCCAAGTGCAAATCCCAATGCGGAAACCATGACGGCCGAGGCCAGCACCAGGGCCAGGCTCGGGTCCCACGACGGCGCGGCGACATCAAGAAACGCCAGCACCTTGCTTGGGCTGATCATGGCGGAGACGATCAGGCCGAAGCCGAAGATGAGCCCCGAGGCCAGCGCGATGAGCAGCTTCCTCATTGCCTCAGAACTCCACGACGTGCCGCGCGACGTACACGGTCGCAGCCGCTGTGATGAGGAAGACGCCTGTCGCGGCGAGCGAACGGGGCGAGAGCCTCGCTATCCCGCAGACGCCATGCCCGCTGGTGCAACCACTCCCGAGCCGAGTCCCAAATCCTACCAGCAGGCCGGCTGCGATCACGACGGCGACTGGGGCCGGCGACGTGAGGTCCGGCAGCACGCCGCCCGCCGCGCGATAGAGAAAGGGCGCAGCGAGCAGGCCGACCAGGAACGTTGCGCGCCACGCCACATCGTCGCGGACAGGGGCAAGCACGCCGCCGATTATGCCACTGATACCGGCAATGCGCCCGTTCGCGATCCACAGGAGGGAAGCCGAGAGGCCGATAAGCGCGCCGCCCACGATGGCCGAAAATGGGGTGAAACCCTCCATCGTCAGGATTCTCCCCTCTCGGCTTCGCCACCGGCGCAGAAGAGTGCGTAGAGTTCCGTCAGGATCGGCAGCACGCGTTCGGACGTGATGCGGTAAAATATCGTCGTTTTCTCCCGCCGCGTGCCCACCAGGCCCTCGTCGCGCAGGGTGGCCAGATGGCGGGACAAATTGGACTGTGTCAGTCCGAGGCGCTCGCCCAGGTCGCTTACCGACAACTCCCCGCCGAGCAGGCTGCACAGGATCATTAGACGGTGCCGGCTCGCAAGCGAACGGAGGAACGCTTCGGCTTCGCCGGCCTTTTCCTCCAGAAGCTCCGGGGACATTTCAACGAGAGAAGGTGGCACGGCTGCTCCAAACATCTTATATGCAACATATATGATAGAACGGCGTTCGATCAAGCGCCAGCTTAGGAGGGTTTCCCGTTGGCTACTGTTTCCCCGAGCTATCGAGGCTCCTTTCGCAGGAAGCGGCCTTGGAACCTTTGAAGTGCCGGAGTGCGGAAAACCCCATGCTGATCGACAAGGCGGTCCCCACCACGGCATGAGAGTAGCCATGGCGACTGTAAGACGAATGAACTGTGATATTATCGCCGCAGGAGTCGAAGTTTGTATCCGAGGCCCTGGGATGTCGCTATGGTGCATCGCAGATGACCCGCATTTTCCTCCTCGTTGCCGGTATTCTGCTCGCCTCGTTGCTGGGCATAAGCTCGATAGCACACGCAAGCGAAGAGCGTCCGAGAGCTGTTAGCATTGTGGCGGAACAGCCTACAGCATCCGTTGCGAGTAGCGACTCAGAGTCATCCCGCGGCAAGTTGCTGTCTGGCGATCAGTCGGGTTTAGCGCATCATCACGGTGAAACCCACGGTGATCATGTTAACGTGCGAGATGAGACGATCGCATTTCAAGTCGCAATTGAACAAGGGCCGCCGGTTTCGGGGTGTTCAAGGTTTGGAGTAGGGGTAACCACCGCTCCCGGGTTGCGTCCGCCCAACGCATAGCGGCGGCGCGCGGCCGTGATAGGTTCAACGTCCGAGCCACTCGATAATCGCGCCTATCATGCTTGCTATTAGATTTGTCGTCCCAGGGTGAGGTTTTGTGAACCGAACTCACGACGGTCCAAAATACGCTCCGCAGCATGATCTCACCTCCTCGTGTGCAGCGAACAGTCGTAGCATCGACGCGCGCAGGAGCTTCCCGATCCAATTTATGTATGGGAGCACCTTCGTGCCCTTTCCGATTCCATCACTTGCAACCTGGCGGACCGATGTGCCTGCTTCAATCGTGGTGGCGCTGGTAGCGCTGCCATTGTGCCTTGGCGTTGCCCTCGCGTCGGGAGCACCTTTATTCTCCGGCCTGATCGCCGGTATAGTCGGAGGACTCGTAGTCGGTGGTTTGTCGAAGTCACCGTTATCGGTAAGTGGGCCAGCCGCCGGCCTCACCGTGATCGTCCTCGACACGATCAACTCGCTACCGAGCTACCCGGTGTTTCTGAGCGTCGTCGTGCTCGCAGGGCTGCTCCAGCTGATCTTCTCGCTCACCCGTGCTGGGGTTCTCAGCGAGTTCATTCCTTCCTCAGTTATAACCGGCATGCTCGCCGCCATCGGCCTGATCCTTATCCTGAAACAGATCCCATTCGCAGTCGGATATGAAGTTGAAGCCGCAGGTAGCTTCCAGTTTTCATCGGCGGATGGGAATACCCTGTCGAACCTCTTGCTCGTATTAAGAAAAACGTTCGAGCCGGGAGCACTGGCGATCAGTGTTGTCGGCCTAGCGTTTCTGTTCTGGTGGGCCGCTGCAAAGCCGCAGAACGGCCCGTTGCGCTTCCTACCTGGCCCGCTGGTCGTGGTCCTAATTGGCATCATTGGCAATGCGCTGTTCGGTGCTTTGCTACCGTCTTGGCAGATTGGGAAGGAACATCTCGTTCAAGTTCCCATCGCGGGCAACGTGAGCGATTTTGCCGGCCTGTTCGCACTTCCAGATTTCTCAGGTGTTCTGAGCGGTGCCGTATGGGCGGCAGCGGCTACTATCGCGATTGTCGCGAGCCTTGAGTCGATGCTGAGCATCAAGGCGATCGACGACATCGATCCTCGCCGCCGCACCACGGACAAGAACTGGGAACTTATGGCACAGGGGGGCGGCAATATCGTCTCGGGGCTGCTTGGGGGTCTACCGGTCACGTCGGTGATCGTGCGCTCCTCGGCCAACGTCGACGGGGGCGCCCAGAGCAAGACATCGACGATGCTCCACGGGTTATGGCTGTTGCTGTGGGTCGCGCTTATTCCTTCGTTGCTCAACCTCATTCCTCTGGCTGCGCTCGCTGCCGTACTGATTGCGACCGGCTACAAGCTCTGCACGCCCAAGCTGTTCATCGCGCGCTTCCGCCAAGGCTGGACTCAGTTCATCCCGTTTCTGGTGACAGTCATCGCGATTGTATTCAGCAACCTCTTGGAAGGTATTCTCGTCGGCTTGGCCGTCGGTTTTGTCTTTGTGATAGCCAGAAACTTCCGGACTGCTGTTACGTTCGCTTGTGAGGGGGACGACTGCCTGGTGCGCGCGCGGCGCAATCTGTATTTCATTCACAAATACGAGCTTCTGAAGCAGTTGAACCGCGTTCCAGACAACAGCAGTCTGCTAATAGACCTGTCTGCTACAAACTATGTCGATCTCGACAATGTCGAGATCATCAATGCCTTTATAAAGGCTTCCCAGTTTCGATCAATCAGCGTCGTCGTTCGTGGAGATCTTGGAGAACGGACCGCCCCGTTGATCGATGCGCCCGTCGTTGGAGTTGCGTTCGCATGAGAGACTATAAACAACTGCTGCTCGCAAACAGAGCTTGGGCGGAAGAACTCGTCGATGAGCGAGCAGACTTCTTTTCACGGCAAGCGGATGGGCAAAAGCCGAAGTTTCTTTGGATAGGGTGTTCGGACAGCCGCGTCAGTCCCGAGCAGATGACCATGACTCCGCCCGGCGGGATGTTCATTCATCGCAATGTCGCTAACCTCGTCAATCCCGACGATCTTAACCTCATGGCGGCATTGCAGTTTGCAATCCAGGTCCTCAAGGTTCCGCACATCATTGTATGCGGTCACTACGGCTGCGGGGGCATCAAGGCGGCGCTTGGAGGCGGAGTCTCTGGCCATCTGGACCGCTGGCTCGATCGCGCGCGAAACGTAGTTCGCGATCATGCCGACGAGTTGGCGGCAGCCGAAGGGGACGAAGCGAAGGTTAATCGCCTCGTCGAAATGAACGTCCGGGATCAGCTGCTCATTCTTGCCAGGACGAGCGCTGTCGAAGAAGCATGGCGGCTCGGACAGCCGCTTTGGCTGCACGGCTGGGTTTATGATATTCGAGATGGCCACATCAAGCCAATGATGGAGCTCGATGCCCAGACACCGCTTGAGGGTGTTGGGCGTCCTCATCGCGTCTTGTTACCAACCCGCAGTTAGACAGCGACAAATCTCGCCCATCCTCGACGAAGCAGGTCCGGCGTACGATTAGGAAATCCCCTAAGCGCCGGGCGGGGGTTTTGCTCTCTCCGGGCCACGGCGGATATCGGGACTCCCTGCCGATGCATCTTCAAAATCATCATCGATCCTTCAAGACGGATCATCGACCTCTCGTCACGAAAGAGATGATGACGATGAAGGGGCACCAACCTGAAGACTTTCAGGCTCGCTATACAGGGTCCCGCAACCGGTCCGCCGTGCTGGTCGCGCTCGCAGCCGCCGTCATCGCGATCACGGGTGGGCTCGAAGTCCTCAGTACGCTTGTAATGAAACGCGTAGAAGCTCGGCGGCGACACCGAGGAAGCACGGGACAACCTAGTGCCCGGCAACAGGCCTTCTGCTGCCACAGCGGAAGCGGGTGAGATGGTGATTGCTACGATCGGCCAATGCGTGAGGTCAACTGCAAGGAACATCGGACTTATCGCGGGGATGATAACTGCCGCTGTAGCCTTGGTCATGCTGTTCTTGATAGGAGCCATTAAGATGCCCGCGGGGCATCCGCGACGCAGTCCAGTAGTCCTATCGCTAGTGATCGCACCCGGGGGATCTCAAGCGATCAACGCCTATCTGGAAGCGGGCGATCGGCTGAACCTCTCGTGGGCCTCCGGCGGTGCAGAACTTAAGTTTCAGCACCAGTTGGAAACAGGGCACCGCAGATTTGGCGTGCTCGCGTCTGGGCTCTCGAACGCTGGGCAAGATCGCTTCATCGCGGATCACGGTACACTATACGGCATCGTTTTCCGGAACATCTCGCGCAATCGTGTGACCCTCACCGTTAAGGGAACTGGCACTTTTGAGCATTTCAGGGCAATGCCCGCGACCCTTGGGGGTGAGGTTGAATGAGACGCTCGACTGATGGAGACGGTGGCAAGCCGCGTCCTGACCAACGCCGAACTTATTCGACTTCGCATCCGGCCATCGCGCTTAAGAACCTGCGGCTTCGTGTTGATCCGAACCGCGGTGCTCGATCGCGAGTCGATGGGGCAGGCTCGCATCATAGAAGGCCGTGATTACAGGTTTGGGCTTTGTCGGTGATGGGGCCATACTGAAGCACGAGGGTAAACGCCACGGGAACACCGAAGGGGCTGAAAGCCTACGGAGCGGAGTGAACCCACGCATAACAATAGTCGAAGTGGCGAAACCGTTCACATGACGTCCGAATCTACATAAATATCAGGCTCAGCATGCGTAAATGAAGCCCGGTCACTTCATTAAGCAATTGTCATGGCTGCTTCAAAGAAATGGCAGGTAGCGGTGCGATAGCTGCTTCAGCGGGCCAGTTTGGTGCGCGTCAGCCTTGAGGAGGTGATTATACGAACCACGGGCGCTCGGTAACGGCAAATCCCATGCTTCAAAACGGCGGATGGGCGGTTCGCTTACCCCTGGGTGGACCAATCATTCCTGGCCTTGGAGCAGACACCTTGCCACAAGTTGACGCTCCGGCCGCTGGCAGTCCCCCCTCCAGCGGCCGGAGCAAGTTCAGTATGGATCCGGTGCCTATGAAGCTACTCCTTGTTGAAGACGATCAGGCGACCGCCGGCTACGTTTGCCAAGGCTTGGCAGAGCTTGGGCACGCCTGCGATCTTGCGGACAATGGCATCGACGGCCTTACGGCCGGGTTGACCAAGGAGTACGACGCGATCATCCTGGATCGCAATCTCCCTCTTCTCGATGGTCTCTCCGTTCTGCGCGCCTTGCGCGCACAGTCGCTGCGAACGCCCGTCCTGATCCTCAGTGCGCTCGGCCAGGTGGATGATAGGATCTGCGGGTTGAACGCCGGCGGAGACGACTATCTGACAAAGCCGTTCTCGTTCCACGAACTGATCGCCCGGCTGAGCGCGATCATTCGGCGGGCTGAGGGATCAACCACCACACCACGCGTGCGACGGGTCGCCGACCTCGAACTCGATCTGCTCACGCGCGTCGGCCACCGCGGCGATCGACGCATCGAGCTTTCTAACAAGGAATTTCAACTCCTCGACTATTTCCTTCGGCATGTCGGGCAGGTCATCACACGGACCATGCTGATCGAAGCCGCCTGGGACTACAGCTTCGATCCCGGCACCAACCTTGTCGATGTCCATATCAGCCGCTTGCGTGCGAAGCTCGAAGCGGAAGGTGAGGCTCCCTTGCTGCACACGGTTCGGGGCGCCGGCTATCGGCTTGATGCTCGCTAGGCCGCCGCGCACATCAGCGGCAACGATGCGTGGTGCGCTGTGGGTGACGCTCGCTGTGCTGCTGGCCACCGTCGCCGCTCTTACGCTGCAATATGTCCGAACCTTCAGTGTCCTCGAAGCCGAGTCCAGACATATGGTGAAGGCCGAGGTTGCCGGCTTGATGGAACGCTACCGCTCGGGAGGACTGCAGGAGCTCGCGCGGTTCATAGCCCGGCCCCAGCCTTCAGCTGATGCGCGCGACTATATTTATCTGGTTGGAACGGCGAACGGCCGAGTGGTTGCGGGCGATCTCGACCGGTGGCCGAACGCCGCGCAGCGCGAAGGCTGGCAAATCCTCAATATCCCGTTTCGCAGTGGTCCTACGCTGCGCGTGAGGCGCGTCGAGGCAGAAGTGGTGTCGTTGGGGTCAGGCAACCGACTGCTGGTCGGGCACCTTGCCGATGGCCGCGATCAGCTTGGCGTCCGTTATCTCGAAACGCTTGGGTGGTCGATCGCCGCGACGGCACTGATCGGACTTGGCCTTGGCTGGTGGATCAGCCGACGTGCACTGCGGTTTGTCGAACGTGCTGCCGAGACGGGAGCGCGCTTCCTGGCCGGACGGCTGGACGAACGCCTTCCGGTGACAGGACGCGGCGATCAATATGATTATCTCGCGGAGGTGGTGAACGCCTGTTTCGGGGAAGTGGAACGAATGATCGGCAGCTTGCGCGCGGCAACGGATGGGCTGGCGCACGATCTGAAGACACCGCTTACGCGGATGAAGGTCCGCGCGGAGCTCGCGTTGCTGCGGCAGGTCTCGGCAGACGAGCAGTTCCTCCTCGCCACCACAGGCGATATCGACGCACTGCTCAAGCTCATCAACGACCTCCTTGTCCTGGCGCGCGTTGACGCACTCACGACGAATATGCTTGAGCCGCTCGACCTCGCCGATGTGGCACGTGAAGCGATCGAGCTCTACGAGCCGGTTGTCGAAGCCGCCGGCCGACACCTGATTGCCGACCTCCGGCCGGCGGCGACGCGCGGCGCGCGGTCGTTGCTTGTGCAAGCGGTCTGCAACCTGATCGACAATGCGATGAAATATGGGGGCAGCGCCTCGATCACGGTCATGACCGGTAGCACCAGGGCAAAAGCGGAGATAAAGGTTGCCGATCAAGGGCCCGGCATTGCCGCCGACGATCGCACCCGCGCCACTGAGCGGCTCGTCCGGTTGGATGCAAGTCGATCCACCGAAGGCAGTGGGCTCGGGCTGTCGATCGTGGCTGCCATCGCGCGAGCCCATGGCGGTGTGCTCACGCTCGATGACAACGATCCTGGATTGATCGTGTCGATTCGCCTGCCGTCGGGAGCGGGGCTGACAAAGCTGCCATGATCAGCCGCAGCAGTTCCCGCCATTTGCCGCTCCGCGCCGCGAGCGCTGCTTCCTGGCCACCGACGCGACGGTCACTCGGCTTGATCACCGCTGGTACGTATAGCGGCTGAGGAGTTCGCATCGTCAGGACTGGCTGCCGCAGCCAACGTGGCCAAAGCGTCGTTTAAGCTCCACCTGACTCGGCGATTACAAATCCGTTTCCCGCCTCTCACTGGGTGCCTCTCCTGAGCAGGTGGGGCATAGTCCATGGTCATGGGGCGTTCGATGTCGACTCTGATCATCCTGCTCGTCTTGTTGCTCTCCGCCGAAGGGAGCCTGGAGGCAGGCGTGGACGCTGTTCCCACCGCGACGTCGGCTGGGACGGACCGGGACCCGCTGTCAAGGCATCGGACTGGTGACGGTACGATAGTTGAATTCAACGGCGGGACGATAGAGATCGGCTTCAAGCCCGTTGCCGGAAGCACCCGAGCAGTCCTGCGGTTCCGGTGCGCGCCCGAACGCTGCGGCAGGAATTTCCTTGACCCCTTGCTCCTGGTTCCGATTACGAACGCTCCTCACCTGCGCGTCAAGTTTCGCTTGGTTGAGGGGGAACTCGTATCGGCCACCGCGCTTTCGCGAGTGCCCCACGGGAGCATGCTGTCCTTCTCGCTGTCCGGTCGGCGCCGCACCTTGCAGATGCGATGATGGTGCAACCAGATCGTCGTCCTGTGCGACCGAGCCCCCGGCAGCGACGGCCGTCACCCAGCATGCGGGCGCGAGAGCTGACGGAGGGCGCATCCGCCCGCTGGCGGCGGCGAGTCCTGGCACGCCGTGCTGTTCAGTTCAGATGGTGCCTATTGATGACGATCGGCGTCGCTGCGCTGCTTGCGCTGCTGAGTCCGGGATCGGACGGTGCCTATTCCTGCCTCTCGCGAGGCGGTGCAACGATGATCGCCGCGGGTCTCGAACTGGTCGCGTCATACATGATCGCGTGAACGGCAGTCTCCTGCTCGGTCGTGCTCAGGCGAAGAGACACCGCGCCGGCCATCTTGGCCGAGCTCATAATCGTTGGACTGGCCGACGCGGGTATCTCGATCTGGACGACCGTTCGACTGATCGAGGCCCGATGCATCTGACATCGGTGCCGGCGCATTGGCTGCAAGCGTCCGACGCGAAGGGAGCCCGGTAGATTACGCATTTGTAACTGGCGGGGCATGAGGATGCATCAATCGCGCGGTAGTTGAGTGGAGCGGTTCAAGCGGAAGGGTGGGGACATCAGTGTTCCTCTCCTTCTGCCTCCGCGGCACGGGAAGCAGCAGCCTTCGTGCATGCTTGCGAAGTGCCTCCTCTGGAACAAGGAAAATAGAATGGGTACCAACAGCCATACAGGCGCCGCCGATCACCACGACCGGGCGGCAAAGTCTCATCGCGCCGCTGCCGAGCACCAGAAGCGCGGTGATCACGCAGAGGCTGCGAAGCATGCCGAAGAGGCGCACGGGCACTCGTCCGCCGCGCATACAGAGTCAACCTCCGCCCGAGGGAGCGGCAAGCGATTGAAGTAGACCGGCCGCGTCGGCGGCGGCCTACCATCGGCGGGCGGAGCATGGACTTGCCGATGAACACTGGTGGCCGCCGATCTCGCGATAACTCGCGGACGGAACGACTGCTTTGCCCGCAGATGCGGGTCTCATGGTGACATATTGGAGATTGGTTGTGAGAAAAACCCTGTTCGGCTCGATGACGGCTGCATTCCTGATGTTGGCCGTTCAGCCTGCGCAAGCGCAGGTGACAACCAGCTTCCGAGGGTTCCGGGCCGAAGGGCAGGTGGGCCTGGATCGCTTCCAGTCTCAGGGCGCTCATCGGAACAAGCTCGGTTATGGCGGCGCCGGCGGGTTCGACGGAGTCATCAACGACCGGTTCGTCGTTGGTGCCGAAGGAAGCTATTGGCGAGGAAACAAGTGGAGCGAGAATTGCACACCGGGCACAATCGGTGGTGGCACGATCTGCACCAAGTCCTTCGAGGAGCTGGGGGCTGCCGTGCGCGCGGGCGTCTTGGTGAGGCCCAACATGCTGGCCTATGTCTCCGGAGGATACGTCAACAATGAGCAGCGCATGCGGTTCTCGGCACCGCGCGGTCAGACATCCTTCTCCGACCGTTACCGCACGGACGGTTACCAGCTCGGCGGAGGCGTCGAATACTCGCTCACTGACAAATACTACGTCAACGCGGCATACAAATATTCTCAATATTCCGATCACACCGCCCGACAGCGCGCGATGATGGGGTTCGGAGTACGATTCAATCCCTGAGCGTCAGTCGGCGGGTATCGAAGTGGCGACTTCCTCTCTGCGGGGCCGCCTTGCTCCCTGCCTGATGTCGGCAAGCCAGACCGCCAGGCAGATTGCGATGCCGATAGCTGTCCCTGCGACCACGCCCATCGAGGGCTGTTTAAGCAGCGCACCGGCGAACGCGCCGGCGATGACCGACAGCGCGAGGAGCGACCCACCAGCTCGGGGGTTCTTTACGACAGGCGCGGACATTAGGTGAGGTCCCTTCCTGATCTCGAGGATGCCAGCATAACCCACATCGGGGCAGACTCCACATTTAACGCAGACTCCTCGCCGAGATCTTCTTCCGGCGGAACGACGGAGGCGCATGGCAACGGCTTCGCGATCACGCCGGAACGTGGGTGGCGATTTCGAGGCGCCCGCATCCATACCCCGCACCGAGCGCACCAGGAGCAGATTTGGAACTTCACAAAAGCCGTGCGGAGGAGTTGGAAGACGGGGCCGCTGTCGACCAGCAGGCGCTAGTCGCTTCGCATGATGAAAGCCTCGGCGCGATGCCGCGACGGGCAGAACCTGTGGGTTTGGCAAGCGTCGGGCCTGTCGCGCCCTCTGGCCACTCTCTGACGGCGCTTTCGGCAGCGGAGCGGAGATTCGGGCACCAGCTGGTCGAATGCGGACCCGGCTTGCGTGCGTATGGCCGGTCCCTATCGGGTGGTCAGGACCTCGCCGAGGACCTCGTGCAGGAAACGATGCTGAGGGCGTGGAAGGCACGGGCATCTTTTGAGCCGGGCAGCAATCTGCAAGCCTGGACGCGCGTGATCCTGCGTAACGTGTTTCTAAGCGGCAGGCGGCGCAGCCGGTTCGTCGGCGAATGGGACGATCGGATCGCCGATCGCAAACTCATTTCGGCAGCAACGCAGCTGGAGCAGATCGAATTGACCGATGTGGCGCGCGCGCTGGACCGGCTGCCAGAAGAACAGCGGGAGGCGGTCTTGCTGTTCGGCGTAGAGGGGCTGTCGATAGAGGAAATCGCGGTTGCCACCGCCGTCGCGACCGGGACCGTGAAGAGCAGGATCGGGCGAGGGCGTGCGGCGATAAAGAGTCTGTTGGCTCACGAAAGCGCGCTTGGTACCCGGATAGCTGCCGCGCAGGCTGGGACGTCATCGTTGTCGGACAAATGCGAGGCCATCGCGTTGCAGCGCTCTGCCGCAGCCCGGGTCAAGCGGCGACGAAATCTGCACGCCCGCCGCGCTTTGGGCATGACCTTGATCGGCTGACGAGTTCGCGCCGAAACTGCGCGAAGAGCCGCGACGCGTCATCCGCGCTGTGCCGTGCCCCGCCTGACGCCGTCGGCGGATCCCAGCCTAAGGGCGATCAGCGCCCGCGCGCGAAGCGTCCGATGAGCTTTGGCAGAATGCGGGGGGCGGCGAGGAGACCGAGGAAGCCGATCGCCCAGACGACTATGATAAGCGGCTTCAGGACCGCTTTCAGGAAGACCGCGGCCTGGCCGAGAAAGCCGCCGGCGTTGATGCTCTGCGCCACGCTGGCCGCCTCCTTGCCGACTCCAGTCGCGAGGCCCTTGCCGCTATCAAGCACGAGACCGGCATTGGCCGCCATCCATCCGAGTACCGGATCGACAAGCGCGTAAGCGGTCCAGGCGAGCAGTGACCAGATCACGATGCCGGCGAGCACAACCATTGACGAGATCGACCTGGAAACTTTCTCTTCGTGGTACTGGCCTGGTGGCCTGCCCGTTCGTTCCTCGTAGGGGAAGCCATGCTCGCCGGGATCAACCCTTTGCGGGCGACCATAGCGCCTGTGTCCGCCCATGTCTGTCTCCGTTTTGGTGGCTAACATCCCTCACCTCAGGTTGCCCTGATATGAGGCCGAATGGCTTATGAAAGAATTTCTTGGGGCTTATTGGAACCGTGACGAGTTTGAAGGGTCGGCAAAGAACCAAAACGAAACTCAAGTTCCGTTGTGAACTGTCTGCGCAGAATCCACGCTGAGAGTATCAGCAGCCGGGCGGCATCCCAAGCCGAGCTCATTCGGCATGATTGAGCGAAGCGATCTTCCGCCGTTTGAAGCAGCTCGAGGGTGGCAACTTCGTCGCATCTGATCTGATCCGAATATCGGATATTCGACCTGTGAGGGCAATTGCGCCACGGCGTGATCTGCTGGAAGAAATCGTCGAGCGGAACCGCCAGCATGGCGCCTCCGAGAGGAGCAAGCCGCTCGTGAAGTTCGGGAAGGGTCGCCAGTCTCTCCGCGCGACACATTTTCCACCGTCGCAGAGTGTCGAGAACGAGCTTCTCGGCTGCACCGAGTTTGTGGAGGCCGCGGCGGCCGCATACGGATATCTGGATCACGGCCCGCCTTTCGAGTGCTTCGTCGACAGCTCAAAGAATGACTCTCCCTTGTGAGGGCCTTGCCTTCCTCGCCATCGAGGTGAAGTCCGGCGACAATCCATCTCCGGTCTGAGAGGGATCGTTATCATCCCGGCCCTCGGGGAGTATGATCGAGAAGCCTGAAGCCAGCGTGCAGCGACGATTACATCCTTGTTATGCTCGAGGCTGGAACTTGGGGCGACGCGCCAAAGGTGCAATGGACGCCCGGGGGAGAAAATCGGCACATGCCTCCGCGCGGCAAGGCGCCAGTGCTGCAACGGGCCGTCAGCTAGAGGTTTCAGTCAGATGATCAATCCGTTTTTCATGTTTGCGACCGGTATCGAGAACAGCATTCCGACGGTCGACAACGGCAGGGTGCGCGTTGATGAGATGGAGAAGTGCGGATTCTATACGAATTGGCGCACAGATTTCGACCTTCTTGAGGAGATCGGTATCCGCTTTCTCCGGTACGGGCCGCCACTGCACCGGACGTTCCTAGCGGCGGAACGGTTCGACTGGGAGTTTGCCGATCTGACGATGAACCGGTTGAAGCAGCTCGATATCGTGCCGATCGTCGACCTCTGTCATTTCGGCGTGCCCGACTGGATCGGCAACTTTCAAAACCCGGACTTTCCCAGTCTCTTCGAGCGATACGCCAGAGCATTTGCGCAGCGCTACCCCTGGGTTCAGCTCTACACCCCCGTCAACGAGATGTTCGTCTGCGCCACCTTTTCCGGTCTCTACGGATGGTGGAATGAGCAGGGAACGACCGATCGCACATTCGTCACCGCGCTCAAGCATCTCGTCAAGGCGAACATTTTGGCGATGGGAGCCATTTTGGACGTTCGGCCCGACGCGATCTTCATCCAGTCCGAAAGCTCCGAATATTTCCACGCCGACAGCGCTGAGGCGATCGGTCCTGCAGAGGTCATGAACGCCCGGCGCTTCCTCAGCCTGGACCTGAACTATGGTCGGCGGGTCGACTCCGAGATGCACAATTATCTGCTCGCCAACGGAATGACCGCGGAGGAGTATGCGTTTTTCCTGCGCAACAGCCCGCGACATCACTGCATCATGGGCAACGACTATTACATCACCAACGAGCATCGCGTCGCGGCTGACGGGCGCACCTGGGCAGCGGGCGATGTGTTCGGCTATGACGAGATCACCCGGCAGTATCATGACCGCTACCGGCTCCCTGTAATGCACACTGAGACGAACCTCAGCCAAGGACCGAATGGCGATGAAGCCGTGCAATGGCTCTGGAAGCAGTGGGCGAACGTGCTGCGGGTGCGCAACTCAGGCGTGCCGACGGTCGGGTTCACCTGGTATTCGCTCACCGATCAGGTGGACTGGGACACCGCGCTGCGCGAGGACAATGGCCGCGTCAATCCGGTCGGCCTCTACGATCTTGACCGCAACATCAGGCCGGTCGGGCGGGCCTACAAGAAGCTGATCGAGGACTGGCAGAACGTCCTGCCTACGCAGAGCGTCTGCCTTACCGTGCCGCTCGTGCTTCCGAGCGAGTTCGAGGAGCCGTTCGTAAAGCGCCGCATGGAGTGGATGCGGCAATATCATGAGCGACGCCCCCAGTCCGGCGCTGAGGAGGCGGTACAGGTTTGATCAAGGGCATGATGATGTGGCCCGCCTCCTTCCGCAGGTGCGTGGTTGGCGCCGGTTGGATCCTTGCCGCTCGCCCTTCAGCGAACCTGCTGAAGCAAGGCAGCGATAGCCCGCGGCGCAGGGTTTGTGCAGCCCGCCGAACGGCAGATTATCCATGTCGCGATTCGACGGTGCTGCTATGACCTCGGCCATGATCCGAATACAATCCAAGCGCCTGATGCTCATCCTCTTTGCCGTCGCCCTGATAAGCCTTGGAGTCGGCGTGACCGCATGGAAGCTCACCGCTGGGAGACAAGTCGAAGCGATCGACGCGCCCTTGGCCGGCGCTAAGATCGGTGGCCCGTTCCGGCTGATCGACCAGGATGGGAAGGTGCTCAGCAGCGAAAGTCTCAAGGGGCGATATCGGCTGATGTATTTCGGCTACACCTACTGTCCTGACATCTGTCCGACAGACGTTCAGAAGATGAGCCAAGGCCTGCGTGCATTTGAAGCGCAAGACTCCAAGCGGGCGGCCACGGTGCAACCGATCATGGTCACCATTGACCCCGAGCGCGATACCCCCGCGGTAATGAAGCAGTTCGTCCGTGCCTTTCACCCGCGGCTGATCGGGTTGACCGGTAGCCCGGCGCAGGTGAAGGCCGCGCTCTCCACCTTCGCCATCTATGCGCGCCGCGCCGGGCCTCCGGCTGCTACCGATTACCTGATGGATCACAGCGCGATCATGTATCTGATGGGTCCCGACGGCGAGCCGATTACTTTCTTCGCACGCGACGCCACCCCGGACCAGATCGCCGCCGACCTCGCGAAGTACGTGCGGTAAAGGGCGGCCGAGGCATTTACGCCCTGCTTAGTGCCGCGGAATCCAATAAGATGCAGCGCAGGCTCGGTTCGAAGCAGTGGGTGGCTGGCAGCTCGGCGCGGGGGCGGTGCTCCCGGTTGGCGGAAAGGGTGGTCGCCCTCGCGAGTCTGGTCGGACGGCTCGGTCAATCGCGACGCAACACTTCTGTTGGGCTGTCGCTTGGCTTTTGAGCGACGTGAAGGGGTCGGAACGAACTGCCGACGCTCTCTATCAGGCGAATCTCCCAGCGGCAGCGATCATTTCCACGATCGTTTCAAAGCTTGTTGCACCAGCGGGTTGCCGCCCCCGAGCCACCGAGGAACGGAGAGATTCTGCGATCGGAGGAACTCCGGATTGAAGAGCTTTGACTGATAGCGGGTTCCATAATCGCAGAGCATGGTCACGATCGTGCGGCCGGGACCGAGCTGCGCGGCCAGGCGAACCGCACCGGCCAAGTTCACTCCCGATGAGGGGCCGAGGCAAAGACCCTCATGCTCGAGAAGATCGAAGACCGTGGGGATGGATTCATCGTCGGGTATGCGGAAGGAGAAGTCGGGGGTGAAGCCTTCGAGGTTAGAGGTGATCCGCCCCTGGCCGATGCCTTCGGTGATCGAAGTGCCCTCCGAGCTGAGCTCGCCGCTCGTATAATAGCTGAAGAGGGCAGCGCCCGGCGGGTCCGCAAGCGCGATCGCTATGCCTGGGTTCCGCTCCCTGAGAGCGATGCTGACACCTGCCAGGGTGCCGCCGGTGCCGACCGCGCTTACGAAGCCGTCCACCTTACCGCTGGTCTGCTCCCAGATTTCCGGACCTGTGGTTTCTATATGGGCCTGTCGGTTGGCGACATTGTCGAACTGGTTTGCCCAGACGGCGCCATTGGGTTCGCGGTCGGCCAGCTCCAGCGCGAGACGCCCGGACAGCTTCACATAATTATTCTCGTCGGCGTAAGGGACGGCCGGTACTTCGACGAGCTCGGCGCCCGCCAGCCGAAGCATGTCCTTCTTCTCGCGGCTCTGCGTCTCCGGGATGACGATCACGGTGCGGTAGCCGAGCGCGTTTGCGACTAGGGTGAGGCCTATCCCGGTATTGCCCGCGGTTCCCTCGACGATGACGCCACCCGGCCGGAGCATTCCGCTGCGCTCGGCGTCCCGGATGATGAAGAGGGCGGCCCTGTCCTTCACCGACTGGCCGGGGTTCATGAACTCGGCCTTGCCGAGGATCTCGCAGCCGGTCTGCTCCGAGGCTCGCCGGAGCCTGATCAGCGGCGTGTTGCCGATCGCGTCGATGACGTCGCGGTGAATGGTCAAAGCGTTATATCCTCTCGTGGCCGTTGCCGCGCGGTTGTAAGAGCGATTCGTGCTAGCCTTGAACCGAAGGGCCGGGGGGCTCCATGGCCTCCGCATTCCCCATCTCGGGACAGTCGCCGCACAGACGGTTGGCCGGCACCGCGATGTCGATCCGCTTTGGATAGGGCAGGTCTAGCGCGGCCATGATCTCGATAAACTGTTCGAGCGTCTTGCCGCCACCCAACCGCGGGTTACGCTCGCGCTCCTGAGCCACCGTCGTGACATGGCGGTGCTGGTAGTCGTGCGCCGGGTAGACGAGCGTGTCGCAAGGAAGCGTGAATATTTTCTCGTGGATCGACCGGTAAAGCGCCCCCGCATCACCGTTCTGGAAGTCCGTGCGGCCACAGCCGTCGATCAGGAGGGCATCACCGGTGAACACGCGGCGCGAGCCGGGCAGATCGATAAGGTAGCTGTGGTGCGCGTCGTTGTGGCCCGGCGTGAAAAGGGGCTGGAAGGTGAGGCTGCCGACGCCAAGCGGGTTGGCCTCACTGACGCCAACGTCCGCACATGGAAGGCCATCCATTCCCGGATATGCGACCCTTGAGCCGGTCAGGCTGCGTAGCCGGCACGCGGACGTTACATGGTCCGCGTGAATGTGGGTTTCCAGCGTATATTCGAGCGTCAGCCCCAGCTCCTGCAGGACGGCAAGATCGCGATCGACGGTCTCGAGAACCGGATCGAGCAGCACCGCTTTTCCTGTGTCGCGGCAGCCGATCAGGTACGTATAGGTCGAGGACTCCGGCTCGAAGAGCTGCCGAAAGATCATTGCTCTGCTCGTGCGCCGGGCACTGCTTCTCGCCCTTCGGGCAACCCGGCAGCGGCAGCTTCTGCGTCGGCAGCGGCTTCTCCGCCGGGTTCACCCGGCTCGGCCGCTGCTGACGCCCGGAGGACTTCGACGCGCTCAAGATAGGCTTCCGCCAGCTTGTAGTGCGCGGCCGTGACCTCGGGCGTCTCGGAGCGTTGCGCCATCTCGAGCTCCTTCTCGGCGCGGCGTTGAAGGTAATCGAGATCATCATCATCAGACATGTCCACCTCCCTCGGGATTGATCGGCTCACCGAGCCAGCTACTCGACAGCATAAGCCTTCGTGCCCCCGGCGCCGAAGCTCAGCACCTTGAACGGCGCGGTCTTCGGCCCGGACATACCAGGGGACCCCGACGGCATGCCGGGCAGAGCGATCCCGCGGATGGCGGGCTTCTCCTTCAGCATCCGCTGCACCGCTGCTACCGGCACATGCCCTTCCACGGCATAGCCGCCCACCATCGTGGTATGGCAGCCTTGAAGCGCGTCGGGCACTCCAGCGCGCGCTTTGAAAGCGGCGAGATCCTCGATCGAAACCACTTTCACGTTCAGCCCTGCACTCCGTAGCGCCGCGGCGTGGCCGTCGCAGCACTCGCAACCGGGATTCTTGTACATCACGGCATTCGCCCGACCGGCTGCCCCTGCCGTAGCCGGGGAGGTGAAGGCAGCGCCGAGCAGGACCAGCGCGGTTACTTGCTTCAACATCGATAAAGCTCCTTTGTTTGCAGACTATGTTTCAATCCAACGCCACCGCCACGGCGGGACTGCCGGACCTGAACTGTGGCCAGGCCTGGCGAAGCACCCGGATCGCGGAACGGAAGAACAACACCGCGATGACGGCGCCCACGAGGATGTCGGGCCAGGCCGCCCCAGTTGCGTAGACGCCGCCGGCGGCGAGAAGGACTCCGGTGTTGGCGATGACGTCGTTGCGCGAACACTCGAACGTGCTGGACAGGTTCACGTCGCGGTGGCGGAATCGGTAGAGCAGCGCGAGGCAAGAGAGGTTGGCAACCAGCGCGATCAGCCCGAACAGAACCATCGTGCCGGCGGCGGGGGTCCCGCCGTTGACCAGCTTCAACGCCGCTTCGATCATGACCCAGATGCCGAAGGCAGCGATGATCCCGCCCTTCGCGACCGCAGCGCCGGCACGCCAGCGCAGGCTGCGTTGAAGTGCGTAGAGGCTCAGTATGTAGACCAGCGCATCCCCCAGCATGTCGACCGAGTCCGCCATGAGCGCGGTGGAGTTCGCCAGCATCCCGGCCGTGAACTCAGCAACAAACATGGCGAGGTTGATCGCAAGAACCACTTGAAGCACGCGCTTGACGCCCAAATGAGCGCTCAAGGCGGCGATCTCCTGCTCCTTGGCCGAGCAGCAGTCGTCACCCGTCAGGTGCGCACCTCCGGCAGGGCCGGGGTGAGGCTCGTGAGACACGGTATCGTTGCTCGGGTCGGAAGAGCTGCCTGAGCAGCAGGCGTCGCCGTCGTGCGGCGCCGCAACGCGTGCCGTCGCCGGCGCAAGAGGGGCCGTGGAGCGCTCTGACGATATCATCAGCGCCGCATCGCTTTTCTCGCGCTTCGGGCCGCCAGCATCTCCGCAGCAGTCCTCCATAGCCAGCTCTCCGCATTCACAAACACATGCTCGTCCCTATCTATAGGGCCTCTAGGGCCCAAACCCAATCAGCGGGTTGAGGCAGGCATGGTTTTCTGATTCACCACGGATGCGGGGGCGACGGAGGTGTGCATGGCGTTATTCTGGTTGTCGGACGACGCGTGGGCAGCGATCGAGCCGCATCTGCCCAAGAACCAGCCCGGAGCGCGCAGGGTGGACGATCGTCGGGTGATCTCTGGTATCCTGCACGTGCTCAAGAGCGGGGGCCGCTGGTGCGACTGCCCAGCCGACTACGGCCCGGCGACCACCGTCTACAATCGGTTCAACCGCTGGTCGGCGCGCGGCTTCTGGCTGAAGCTGCTTGATGCCTTGGTTGATGCGGGCGCGGTCACGAAGAGCACCGCGATCGACAGCACGTACGTGAAGGCGCAGCGTGCCGCGTTCGGAGGTAAAAGGGGGCTAAAGCGCAGGCGATCGGCCGCTCGCGCGGTGGCTGGACGACCAAGATCCACGCCCTCACGGACGTCGTCGGTCGCCCGTTCGCGCTGATGCTGACGCCCGGTAACGTCGCCGACGTGACCGCCGCACCCGAGCTGCTCGCCCGCATGGGCCGGGCGCGGTATGTGCTCGCCGACAAGGGGTATGACGCCGATCCGCTCCGTCGCGCGCTTCGGCAAGCCGGAGCCGTGCCGGTCATCCCGGGCCGCTCCAGCCGCAAGCGCAAAGTCCGCTATGACCGCGAGCGCTACAAGGACCGCCACCTGGTCGAAAACGCCTTCTGCCGCCTCAAGGACTTCCGCCGCGTCGCCACCCGCTACGACAAGCTCGCCGCCAACTTCCTCTCAGGCGTGGCGCTCGCAACCGCTCTCGCGTTCTGGCTGTGAATGAGTCTGGAGCCTAGCTGCTATAGGTTCAAGGGCATGGGTAAAATCCTCTCGATTGGAGCGTTGGCCACTCTCACAGGGTGCAAGGTGGTGACCATCCGCTATTATGAGCAGATCGGGATGCTGCTCGAGCCTGGCCGCAGCGCGGGTGGACACCGGGTCTATGACCGCCATCATCTCGAGCGCCTCAGGTTCATCCGGAAGGCGCGCGAGCTCGGCTTTCCGCTCGAGACCGTGCGGGGGCTTCTTGCCCTTTCGGAGCGATCGGACGACGCGCCCTGTGAGGAGGTGGACAGGATGGCCGCCACACGTCTCCGCGAGGTCCGAGCCAAGATCGCGGACCTCAGGGCACTTGAAGCCACGCTCGAGCGTCTCCTGAAGCAATGCGGGCACACCACCCTCGACGAATGCCGCATCCTCGACGCATTCCGAGGCGAGCCCCCGATCGCGGGGGTTTGACTAGCTATTGGCTTCAATGTCGCGACGATCGCCTGCACTTAATCCTGCGGCTGCGGCGTAACACGTAAATAGGGCTTCAGGGTCCGCCAGCCGCCCGGGAACTTCTCGCGGGCCTGCTCATCGCTGAGTGAAGGGACGATGATGACGTCCTCGCCCTGCCGCCAGTTCACCGGCGTCGCGACGCTGTGTTTGGAGGTCAGTTGCAGAGAGTCGATGACGCGCAGGATCTCTTCAAAGTTGCGGCCGGTGCTCGCCGGATAGGTGATGCTGAGCTTCAGCTTCTTGTCGGGCCCGATCACAAATACGGAGCGGACGGTGAGCGTGTCGCTCGCTTTGGGGTGGATCATCCCGTAAAGTTCGGCGATCCGGCGGTCAGGATCGGCGATCATCGGAAAATTGAGCGCGTGGCCCTGCGTCTCGGCTATGTCGCCCGCCCAGGCGTGATGATCCTCAATGGGATCAACGCTCAGCCCGATTACCTTGGTATTGCGCTTGTCGAATTCGGGTTTGAGGCGGGCGACCTCCCCGAGCTCGGTCGTGCAGACGGGTGTGAAGTCCTTCGGGTGCGAGAACAGCACCGCCCAGCCATCTCCCATCCACTCATGAAAACGGATCGGGCCTTCGGTCGTGTCGGCCTCAAAGTCCGGCGCGGTATCGCCTAGCTGCAACGTCATGCGCTTTTCTCCTCTTGTGAGAGCAGGCAAGTGGGCAGGACGCCATTGCTGCTAACAGACATGATGTAGGTGCTATACCCACTATAGCTTCAAGAGGCGGAACGTCGAGCCGAGCAGGCCATGCGGCGGGCGGCAAGCGGTAGAGTTGCAATTGGTTGGGCCCATCGACAGGGTTTGGGCCCGGGACGCATGGGGTTAGGCGGCCTCGGGTGTGAGTTGCAGCGCCGGTCGAGACGGCGCCCACCTTATCGAGGGTCACCGGTCTCCGGTTTAAGCGTACGTAAGAATCTACTTTTCGTGTAGTGGACACTATCAGCCCCAACGTTTTTGTCGGCTCCTTCGCGTTGCTGACGCTCAAGGAGAATATGGCATGACGGCCGCTACCGATCCCACAGCTCCAGACGAGCGACGCACGCTCTGGATCGTGCTGCTGCTGAATGCCGCGATCGCGGCGGGCTTCTTCGTCTCCGGGCTGTTTGCGGACTCCAGCGCGCTGATCGCCAACGGCGTAGACAACCTGTCGGACACGGCTGTCTATGCGCTCAGCATTATCGCGATGACCCGTGGAAACGCCTGGAAAACCCGCGCTGCGACCGCGTCCGGCGTGATGCTGCTGATCTTTGCCGGCGGCATCATGCTCGATGTCGGGCGGCGCTACATTCAGGGCAGCGAGCCGATTGGGCCAACGATGATGATCATGTCAGCGGTTGCCGGCGTGGTGAATTATACCTGCCTGCGGCTGCTCCAACGATTGAAGGAGCCGGACGTCAATCTGCGCGCCGCCACCACCTTCAGTTACAATGATTTCATATCCAACGGCGGCATCCTGATCGCTGGGTTTCTGGTGCTGTGGCTCGGCAGCAACTGGCCCGACCTGCTGGTCGGGCTCGCGACCGCCGTCATCGCGATCAAGGGTGGCATCGAGATCCTCCGCGATGCTCGCGCCGAGACCAAAAAAGATGACGCCAACCCGTCATGACCGACAAACTCGAACTCGACAGTCTTGATCCCCGAAGTGTCGGACGCGGCGGGTGCGTGCGTTGGCAATCCGTGCCAAGCTTGGAAGTCCGTGCCGTTCTCCAGCGGCACTCGTCCGCTCGCCTCGAACGCAGGCGAGGATTGGACGGTGGCTTCCTTCGGCAAGGCTGCCACAGTTTCAAAGCCCGAACGTAGGAGAGACCTTTTGGGGCAATGGATTCAGCAGCTCATCGATCAGCTCGGTTACTTCGGCATTGCGGTACTGATGTTCGCCGAGACGGTGTTCCCGCCGCTTCCCTCTGAAGTGATCATGCCGCTCGCCGGGCTGCGTGCCTCGCGCGGGGCGCTGTCGCTTCCCGGCGTGATCGCTGCCGGTGCATGCGGCGCGATGGCTGGCAACCTGGCATGGTACCTCGCTGCCCGCGCGATCGGGTTCGACCGGCTGCACGGTCTGGTTGACCGGCATGGGCGGTGGCTGACGCTCGACTGGGATGAAGTGGAGCGCGCTCAAGGCTGGTTCCGCCGCCATGGAGCGGCGTTTGTGTGCCTCGGACGGATGGTGCCCACGGTCCGCTCCGTGGTCTCGATCCCCGCCGGCCTGTTGTGGATGCCGCTCGCGCGCTTCCTGTTATGGTCGTCGCTCGGAACGACGGCGTGGACGGCAGCGCTTTCGTACGCCGGTTACATGCTCGGCCAGCGCTACACGGCGGTTGACCGCTACCTCGGCCCGGTCTCCACCGCTGTCATCGTAATCCTCGTGCTCTGGTACGCTTGGCGGGTGGCCACGTGGAAGCGCCAAGCATGACTGAACGAGCGGAGGCAAAGGGAGCAACTACTCGCCGCGCCTTTTGGCGGACCGCACAGGCAACGCGCGCGGCGGTGATCGTCGATGCCGATGCCTATTTCACCGCAGCACGGTCAGCGATGCTGAAAGCCGAGCGGCGCATCTTCCTGGTCGGCTGGGATTTCGACGCCCGCATCCGCTTCGGCGAGGGGGATGATGGGGGGCCGCCGACCGTAGGCGCATTCATCAGCTGGCTGGTGAGGCGTCGTCCCGGACTCCACGTCCATATCCTTCGTTGGGATGTAGGCGCGCTGAAGACGCTGTTTCACGGCCGTACATTGCTGACGATCCTGCGCTGGATCCGCGATCCGCAGATCCATCTCAAGCTCGATGGTCATCACCCGGTCGCGGCGTCCCACCACCAGAAGGTCATTGTGATCGACGATTGCGTCGCTTTCTGCGGTGGAATCGACATGACCCGCGACCGCTGGGACACGCGCGCGCACGATGACCAGGAGCCTCGCCGGGTGGAACCCGACGGCAAACCCTACGGCCCCTGGCACGATGCTGCAATGGCGCTGGAGGGTCCGGCGGCGCGCGCCCTGGGCGATGCCTGCCACGACCGCTGGCGCGCTGCCGGCGGGCGGCCGCTCGAGCCCGTTGAAGGTGGCGGGGATTGTTGGCCCGAAGGGCTGCGCGCCGACTTCGCCGATCTGCCTGTAGGCATCTCACGTACGTTGCCCAAGATGGAAGATCAGGAGCCGGTCCATGAGATCGAAGCGCTGTACGTGGCGCTGATCGCGCGTGCTCGTCGGCTGATTTACGCCGAGAGCCAGTATTTCGCCTCCCGCCGTGTCGCCGAAGCGATCGCGCGCCGCCTGGAAGAGCCAGACGGGCCCGAGATCGTCCTTGTGAACCCGACCACCGCGAACGGATGGCTCGAGCCAATCGCGATGGATACAGCGCGTGCGCGGCTGGTCGGAGCTCTGCGCGAGCGCGACGTTCACGGACGCTTCCGGCTCTACCATCCCTTCACTGCGGCCGGTGAGCCCATCTACGTTCATGCCAAGGTGACGATCATCGACGATCAGATAATCAGGGTCGGCTCTTCCAACTTCAACAATCGCTCGCTGCGCCTCGATACCGAATGCGACGTCACGATCGACGCCGCCGCATCTGATAGATCGGCCGACGCGGCGCTGGCAATCGCCGGCATCCGTGACGGGCTCGTCGCCGAGCACCTTGGCGTAAGCCGCGCCGTCGTCAGCGCGAAGCTCGCGCAAACCGGGTCGCTGATAGAGACCCTTACCGCACTCCAAACCTCAGGACGGTCGCTGCGCGATTATGTCCTGCCGGACCTGTCCGCGCTTGGGGAATGGCTCGCGGACAGCAAGCTGCTCGACCCCGAGGGTCCCGACGAGATGTTCGAGCCGCTCTCCCGGCGCAGGAGCCTGCTGTTCCACTTGCGCCACCGGCATGGAAGACTTTTGCGACGGCCGATCGCCTAAGTCGCCTCCAGACCATAGCGGTGGACACCTAAAGACCTTCGTAGCGGCGCTCAGCGGACGCGCGCTACTGGATACACTTGCACGCGTCGGTCGCCCGAGCATATGCTTAACGAATTATAATCACCTTTACTCAACGGTGACCGGAACTTCCTTATAGGCCGGACGGGTAGCGCGATGAATGTGAACAGGGTGGCGGAGGTGATGGCGTTGCGCAACACCATCCTCCAGCGCAATGCGGTACTACGCGAAGCCGTTTCGACCCAGGGCGCCAACACGACTGGCCAGCCGGAGGGCGCGGCGGCAACGCCGAGCTTCGCGGCAACGTTGCAAACCGCGCTCAACAAGGTGAACGCGCTCCAGGAACAGGAGGACGTCGTTACGGAGGCCTATGAGCGCGGCGAGACCACCGATATCGCCACCGTTGCGCTGATGCAGCAGCGTGCCTCGATATCGTTCGAGGCGACGCTGCAGGTCCGCAACAAGCTTCTTTCCGCTTACAAGGACGTCATGAACATGGCGGTGTGAGCCGCCAAGGCGCGCCCGGCTCGGAGCAGCGAATGACAACAAGGTTCGTGGCGTCATCGTGCAACGCCGGTGAACTTTCTTCTTACCGCCGTTCGGCTCTGCCGGCGTGGTCCGGATAGCGATGGCCGCCGCGCCAATCGTGCTCTGGATAAGAACGGGCAATCGGGTCGGGTGAAGGCTGCGGCATCCTGTACGCGGGAGGTGGTGGCTTGTACGCAGGAGACGGGGGCGAGGCAGCAGGGTAGCCGCCGTAGCTTCCGCCCTCATAGGCGTGGCCGCCGTCCCAGCTAACCCCGCCGTGCCCGCCGCTCCAACTGACGCCGGCGCCATGGGTCTTGCGCTGTGCACTCGCGGGCGAGATTACCAGACTTGCGACGACCACCGTGCTCAGACCCAGGAAGATTGTTCTGATCACGGTTGCTCTCCTCGCGCACATGCAAAGGCTTGACGACTGACCTTCACCGATCGGCTCATCTCATCCGGTCAGTGCCAGTCAGTGCCGGAACAGACCGCCGAGGAATCCGCCGCGCCGGTAGCCGCCATGATCTCCCCCGCCGTGATGACCCCCATGATGCCCGCCGCGGTGCTCGTCGCCATAGCCACCGCTCCACGGACCCTGCTGGGCGTAGCCGGGAGCGGGGGACGAAATTGCCGGTCCGGGCTGGGGGGCAGCTACGGCCGCCTCATAGGCTGCGTTGCGTTCGATGATCTTGTCGAGCTCGCCGCGATCGAGCCAGATGCCCCGGCACTGCGGGCAATAGTCGACCTCGATTCCTTGCCGGTCGGCCAGCACAAGGTCCACCCGGCACACGGGACACAGCATGCCCTGCGCCCGCGAGGGTGCCGGGTTCTGGATAGGTACTAAATCAGCCATGATGAACTCCTCGTGCGGAAGGCACCCCGCAGGCGAGAGGGGTGCCTTCGTATCCTAATGCCTTCAGTAGCCGTAGTAGCGATTGCCGCCCCCTCGTTCGCGGCGTTCACGACGTTCGTGCTGCCGTTCTTCCCGCCACTCCCGGCGTTCGGCCCGGGCGTTGTGGCCGCGATCGTTATAGCGGCGGTCGTTGTAACCGCGGTCGTCGAAGCCATTGCCAGGCCCGCGATTGTAGGACCTGCCGTATTGCTCATAGGCAGAGCCATCGAAGCCGCGCGCATGGGCCTCGCCCTGATAGGGCTGCCCACCATATCCACCATAGGACTGAGCCATTGCCGGCGCGCCGAACGTGAGCGCAGCTACCGCGGCGATCAGAAAGCGTTTCATGATCATCTCCTCAATGCGGAGTGGCCGATCGCCACGCCTTGAGAACGCTATGAACTTGGCGGGATGAATGCGGCGGGTACCGAGCTGGCAGGCGTCATTCATCTTCAGTTTACAGGACTAGTGATGGCCCCCGCCGTGACCCCCGCCGTGACCCCCGCCGTGACCCCCACCTTGGCCGCCCCCACCGTGGCCGCGGCCGAAGTGGCCGCCGCCGAAACCGATCCCCAGCCCGAACGACCCGTAATAGGGGCGGCTGTAATAGCCTCCTGGATAATATGCGCGACGGTAGTCGGCCGCCGAAACCGCAACCACACAGGTCGGCATAGCGCCTGCGGGACTGGCAGCAGGCGTGCTGGACGGAGCAGGAGATGCGCCAGGAGTTGTCGGACCGGCTTGAAGGCCGATGGGCTCGGCAAGGACCGCGCCCGGTGTGGTGCAGGGAACCCGGTAATAGGAATAACGGGGCGCATATTGCGCGGTCGTGCATCCTGCCAACAGCGCGGCCGACCCCGCGGCGAAGCCAATCAGCCTCAGTGTCCGGAACGGCATCACTCTCTCCTTGCCGGTGCGCATCGCCACCAGCCTATTTTGTTATATCTATACTACACCATGGAGCCCCCCACGCCAAGGCGCCGAAATACTTCCGTTCGACTTGCTCAACATCATTTTTGTTACGCCATGCCACAGTCTGGCCTCGTTCATTAGCCGCAACCAGCGTCATTACCGGACCTCCCCCCGATCCCGCCGACGGCGGTGCCCTTGGCCCGATCCCGATCGTGCATCGCAACCGTGCCCTGCTGCGCCCCTCAATCGCTTGACGATTGGCCGTCACGATCCTGTCGGCCGCGACGATCGCGCGGAACGGGTCGGGCTAACGTTCTGGATCATGTGCTGACCTGCCTCCCGACGGGGCAGATCGAGCGTCCGCGCCGCCAGCCGGGAGCCGGTGTCAGCTCGCCGGCGCAACTTCGGTCGCGACGCGGCACGGCACTATCGCCCAGACTAAATATGCATCCCTTTTCCTTGCAGCACCAACGCTGCTTCCTTCAGCGACTCGGAAAGTGTCGGATGGGGATGCACGACAAGGGCCAGGTCCTCCGACGACCCGCCGAACTCCATGGCGAGAACAGCCTCAGAAATCATGGTGCCGGCATCCGGGCCGATGATGTGAACCCCGAGTAGGGCGTCGGTGCGTGCGTCGGCGAGGATCTTGACCATTCCGCGGGTGTCGCCATTGCATCGTGCTCTGCTATTCGCCGTAAAGGGAAACATGCCCTGCTTGTATGCGATGCCTGCGGCGTCGAGTTCCTCCTGCGTTTGTCCCACGGTCGCCACCTCTGGGGAGGTGTAGATGACGCCCGGCACGCGAGCATAATCGACGCCGGCGTACCGGCCAGCCAGCCCTTCCGCGCACGTGACGCCATCGAGTGTCGATTTGTGCGCCAACATGGGTCCGGGGATCACGTCGCCGACTGCAAAGACCCCTGCAACATTCGTCTTGAAACCTTGCCCCACGGGGATTCGTCCCTTGGCGTCAAGCTCAAGGCCGATCGCCTCGATGCCCAACGAGGCGGTGAAGGGTTTCCGTCCTACCGCGACCAGGATCACATCCGCCTCCAACGACTCAGGCTCACCGCCAGCCGCCGGCTCGATCGCGAGGCGGACTCCATCCTGAGTGGCTTCGGCGCTTGTCACGCGCCTCTGCAAGCGGAACTCGATGCCTTGTTGTTCAAGCATACGGTGAAGCTGCTTTGCAATTTGCCCGTCCATGCCTGGAACGATGCGGTCGAGGAACTCGATAACAGTTACGTCCGCGCCGAGCCGTCGCCAGACCGAGCCCAGTTCCAGACCGATATAGCCGCCGCCGATCACGACGAGCTTCTTCGGTACCTTCGAAAGCGACAGAGCGCCGGTCGATGAGACGATCCTTTGCTCGTCGATGACTACTCCAGGGATGGTCGCGACCTCGGAGCCGGTCGCGATGATGACAGCTTTCCGTGCTTCGACCACGCGGACCGATCCGGCTTCGGAAACGATGCTGAGCCGGCTGGCGGTCTCGAACCGGGCAGAGCCTTGAATCCAGTCCACCTTGTTCTTTTTGAAGAGATACGCGACGCCCTTGGTCAGATCGGCAACAACCTTCTCTTTTCGGGCAAGCATCTTCGACAGATCGAAGCTCACCCCTGTTGCGGCGATGCCGTGTTGCGCCAAGCCCTCCTGCGTCTCGGTCAGAACCTCGGATGAGTGCAACAGCGCCTTGGACGGGATGCAGCCGACGTTGAGGCACGTTCCGCCTAATGTGGCGCGCTGCTCGACGCATGCGACCGTCATGCCGAGTTGCGCTGCGCGGATCGCTGCCGGATAACCGCCCGTTCCACCCCCGATCACGATAACATCATAGGCGTCGTTCATCTCAATTCCTCAGTTTTGCACCGGTAGCTCACGGGCAATCTAGCTCTGATAGCCAAGTACCGTCATCAGCCTTATTGCGTTCCAGCATGCCGAGCATCCCGCGTCCGTCCGAAAACGTGCGCACCGGGGGCTCCGTGATTCCCTTGTCCGTCCAAGCTGGTTTGTGGGGCCTGCTTAGCGGGTCCGCGCTCCTGATCGGGGCGGCCGATAGCCTGGTTCGTGGTCACGCCGCGCAAAGTCGTCGCGCCGATCATGGCATTCGGTTGGGGCGCGCTGATCTCGGCGCAGTCGTGCGAACTCATGGACGAGCCTTGGAGGCAGGGGGGATACTTGGCGGTCGCGATCGGCTTCCTTGCTGGCGCGGCGGTGTACACGGCCGTCAACGTGGCGCTGGCCGGAGGAGACGCGCTGCTGATCGGCGCCGCGTGCACCGGCGCGTCGAGCACCAGCTGCACGCGGCCCGAGTGGCCCGGCGCCAGCGCCTCGTCGTCGAGCAGCACCACGTTGGCCGTGTGGTGGGCGGCGCCCAGGTGCACGTGCAGTGGCGACCACGGTTTGAGTGTGACGCCGCAATCGGGCGTGAGCGTGAGTTCGACATCGATCCGCTGCGAGCAGTCTGCCAATGCCGGCGCGACGCTCCAGGTGCCGCGCGCACTGTCTTCCCTGGCCACGCCGCCCAGGTTGCGCGCCCGCCGCCCCCCCCCACCGCCAGAATTCCTGCATCGATCATTGTCGGCACCAGCCTGCTTGCTGGCGGAGCGGTCGGCTGGGTCGCGGTGGCCACAGTGTTCCTGCGACCTCCCCGAGGACCTATCGATCTCGCCGGGCGTACGCAAAGAAGGCAAGACCGCAACCTATACCTTTACGCTTTGGACGGGCATCGCGCTCAGTATCGCGCTGTCTTCGTCCGCCGGCTACACGTTGCTCGACGCGCTTTGCCACAGGTCCTGGCCGCCCTTCGGGGCGCTGCCGACGGTGCCATCCGGCCGATGATCGTCGCACCATGGCACCCGAGGGAACGCACGATTACGCTGGGCTTACGACATTTCCGGTTCCCTGACCGCTTTTGGGCTGTCAAAACGCGCATGACAATGCTCATGAGGTTCCTATGACCGTCGTTGCTGCATATCTGTATCGTCACGGCGCACGGGTCCGTCCTGTGGCGATCGGTGAGAAGATCGACTGTCCGCAGGACAAGTCCGAGTTCATGTGGATCGGTATCGCGGACCCGACCGATGAAGAGCTTCAAACCCTCCAAAACACTTATGATCTCCACCCCTTGGCCGTCGAGGACGCGCGCAAGGGTGATCAGTTGCCAAAGATCGACGTTTACGGCGACCAACTTTTCGTGGTCGCGAGAACCGCACGGTTGGATGCCGACACGCTGACCTACGGCGAAACCGCGATTTTTGTCGGACACAGCCACCTGATCAGCGTCCGCCATGGTTCGGCGCGAGGTCACAGCGAACTGCGTGAGCACCTGGAGGCAGCTCCTGCCCTGCTGATGCATGGGGTCGATTATGTCCTTCACTCCATCCTCGACTTCGTCGTTGACGGATATCTGCCGCTGGTCGAGACAATCGAGGACGAGGTGTTGTCCATGGAGCAGAGAGCGCTCGACAACTTCCTTAACCGCGACGAGGTCAACCGCATCTTCACGCTGCGGCGCGAACTGATCCGTTTTCAGCGCGTTCTCGGTCCGATGAGCGAGGTGGCGGGCAAGCTGGTGAGGCTCGATCTTCCGTCCATCGACGACGATGCAAAACCCTACTTCAGCGATGTTCTCGATCATGTGCGGCGCGTGCAGGTCATGGTGGACGGCCTGCGCGAGGTGTTGAGTTCCGTGGTCGAGTTCAGCCATCTGATGGAGCAGCAGCGCACGGGCGCCATTACCAGGCAACTGGCCGGGTGGGCGGCGATCCTGGCGGTGCCAACGGCAATCGCGGGCATTTACGGGATGAATTTCGAGTATATGCCTGAACTTCAAAGCCGTTACGGCTACTTCGTCGTGCTCGGCGTTATCGCGATCGTGTGCACGACACTTTACCTGCGGTTCAAGCGCGCGCGTTGGCTTTGAGTTGGCGGAGATTGCGTTCGGGAGCTCGTTTCATTGACACGTCGACGTAACGTACACTGGTGGGAACCGATCTTGCCGGCGGGCCTTTGGCTCCTGGCAGCGAAAACAGTGAACCTCGTTACGAAATGCTTGCTCTTCATCCCACTTGCCCGGCGAGTCCGAATAGTCTTTCGATTGGTCCGCCTGTCGAGTCGGATATCCAACGCAGGATTTAATGTCTGGCGTCACCGCGGTGGCAAATGGCGATGATCGACTACAACTCGACGCGGGCGAACTGTCGGCAAACGATCAACTGTACAGGGGATAACCACAGAGGCGGCGGTCACGGAAGCGAGCGTCGTTGATCCGGGCCGCGGCTGCCGGGCGCGGCTATGGACTTTGGTTGCGAAGAACTCCTTCACTCAGTAGTCCTTTGAACGGATAATCGACTTATCCGCCTTGATCAGCCAGCGTTGATGCGGGTGCCGTCCCGGAATTGCTGGCGGCGCGGTTTATGTCGAGAACGGCCGGGGGCGAGTGCCCACGGGCCGCGCTGCCGAACGCGGGCGCGATATCCACGCGCAGCGCGACCTCGATGCGTGCGATCGCATCACGAAACAGAAAGCGAAGATGCTTGTCGGACGGAAGAGATCGACGGCATGATGGAATTCGGCGCCTGATCAGAACTAATCGGTGCGGATGGTGTGCGTCGCATCGGCAGGATCGAGGACAATCTGGTGGAACGGCTGCCAATAGGGGGTCATGCGCGCGTCGCCGATCCGCTGGAGATGGCGTTTAGTGTAGGGCGGAAGCATTGGCTCTCATATGAAGAAGGCCGCCCCTTGATGCCAGAGGCACCAGCGGGGACGGCCATGTTGCACCCTACTTAGGTCCGAAACGCTAAAGATCCAAGAACAAGTTGAAAGGCCGCCAGCCGCTGTCTCAGCCCGTTTGCGCCGGATACCCCAGCATCATGAGCCACTTTTTCATCATGGACATGACGCGCGTTCCATCAACCGCCGAGGCCGGGACGGTTGAACACGCAGGAACACTGGTAACCACGCCCCACAAGCTCTCCGCACGACGAGCGACAACAAGGTCTCGTATTGCGCGGCCCGCCCGATGGAAGTCGGGGACCCAGCATTCGACCGCACATGGGGGCCAAGGATGGTGTTCAAGAAAAGCCTGCCCGGACAATATGCCACCTAGTCTAGCGCGAAAACACGCGTTCATTGCGGGCCCGATCGGATCGAGATCGTGTGGAAGCTGCCATCGCACTTTTTGCCATGTGGATCTCGCGGTAGCGGGCAAAAAGGGTAAAACCGGTTATTTTACTCTATGCGGGGTAACCGTGTTCTCGCAGTGCAAGCCGAACCCCGGGGAGGGGGACGTCATATGACGCCTGATCCTGAAACATTGCGACATCGCATCCGCGCCGCGGGTTCTCTTCGTGCCACGCCAGAGCAGACCGCAATTTGGCGCGAGGACCTACGGGAGTCCCGCGCCAACCTCACGATCGAAGGATTGCGCCCAACGTCTGAGGACGACGCGCTGTTTGCCATGATGCTTGAAGAAGGTATTTCCCCCGCAGCCGTGGTCGAGGTCATCAGAGGATTTTATCCACCACCGATAAAGCCAGCTGACGGCTAGGCGACGGCTCGGTGGTGCGCTTTTACCGCCAAACTGAGCCTGTGCGAACGCCGGGAGCGGCGTCTGGCGAACAATCTTCGGATGGGCCGCTTCGTGCTTTTGCGGACCTTAATTCGGTCGCGCAGCGGGTCGCATCCAATAAGGAGCCTGTGCGGCTCAGCCGCGGTGCGACATACCGCCTACTTGGACCGAATCCTGCTTCGTCCTATTTCGTTGAAATGAGGAAGTTTAAGGTCACCTTGGCATGCAGCACGGTCCACGATCGCCTGACAGGGCCGTCTATCAAGGTACTCGGCGCTGGGCGCTGAGGATCGACTGGCGCTTGATAAAACCCTCGGCCTCACGGAGCTGATTGCATTGCAGGTCTTACCGCTGCAACGACCCCGAAACGGCGCGGAAGAAGGGATCATAACTCGGGAGCTGCGAGACACGTTCAGAGGGCGCCAGTACGAGGGGTGAGCGGCTACCCTATGATCGCTAGGTGCGCACTACGTTGAGCTTTTTTCCGGCAAGCCTCTAAGCGAGCTTTTATCGCGGCGCCGCTAAGGTGTCCGTTTTCCACTGGGAACTAAGCTGGACTTTGTACGTTATTGGCCAGGTCCAGGTCCAGAAGATGCCGTTTTCAGCGATGTGGTCGAGGGCCTGATCGAGGGGCAAGACGCATCCGCCCATATCGTCGATATCTTCCCATTTACGCCGGTGTGACCAGTAGCCGATCCTGACTTCGTCGCGCGTGCCGATGGGCTTGAGGCGGGCGATCGGTGCCTCGGTTGCCAGCAGGTAGAGGTGGTAAGCGCCTTTGTCTTCGTACCATCCGACGCCACCTCCATTAACGGCGTCGAACGTTTCGATGCGCAGAACAATTTCCTCGTTTTTCATGGTGCGTCCTGGCTGCCGTCAGGTCACAGCATATCCGAGTCAACTCGCCGCATGGCAACAGCCCAGGCGTTGCAACGTGCTTCATTCAGGATTCGAAGCATGGGATGTTGGACCAGAACAAGGCCGTTATCGGCGATCCCGTCCCCCACATGCTGCGCCAATGGCTGCAGGCATGGCGTTCCTGCTTTACTGCCCCCAGTTGGGAGCATGTACTTGTTCTTGTGATGGGCGGCCTGCTGGCCACAGGCAAACGTGTCCGGCGTCAGCGCCAATGGCACAGATTTGAGGTTGTGAATTAAGGAGGATTTGGGCTTCGTCGTAGTGACGAAGGAACGAAGATGAAGCCCAAATCCTCCTTGAAAAAATCGGTGAAGGCTCCTGCGGAGCAGGTGGTGAAGGACATCCGGCGGGCGACACGCCGGCACTTCTCTGCCGAGGATAAAATCCGGATCGTGCTTGAAGGCCTGCGCGGCGATGACAGCATTGCTGAACTGTGCCGCAAGGAAGGGATCGCCCAGAGCCTGTACTACACCTGGTCGAAGGAGTTCATGGAAGCGGGCAAGCGCCGGCTCGCCGGCGATACCGCCCGTGCCGCAACCACCGGCGAGGTCCAGGATCTGCGCCGGGAAGCCCGTGCGCTGAAGGAATGCGTGGCCGACCTGACCCTCGAGAACCGCCTGCTTAAAAAAAGCATGATCGCGGATGGGGGCGACGACGAATGAGATACCCTGCATCCGAGAAGCTGGAGATCATCCGGATCGTCGAACAGTCGCACCTCCCGGCCTGGCGCACGCTGGAGCAGTTGGGCATCCCGCGCCGGACCTTCTATCGCTGGTACGACCGCTATCTCGAAGGCGGCCCGGAGGCGTTGGAGGATCGGCCATCGGCCCCGCGCCGGGTGTGGAACCGCATCGGCGACGATATCCAGCAGCAGATCATCGACATGGCGCTGGATACAACCGATCTGTCGCCCCGCGAACTGGCGGTGCGCTTCACCGACGAGAAGCGCTACTTCGTGTCGGAGGCCACGGTTTATCGCCTGCTCAAGGCCCATGATCTGATTACCAGCCCGGCCTTCGTCGTGATCAGGGCAGCCGATGCGTTCCACACCAAGACGACGCGGCCGAACGAAATGTGGCAGACCGACTTCACCTACTTCAAGATCATTGGCTGGGGCTGGGTCTATCTGTCGACCGTGCTCGACGACTTCTCGCGCTACATCATCGCCTGGAAGCTGTGCACCAACATGCGAGCCGAGGATGTCACCGACACGCTGGACCTCGCGCTCGAGGCCTCGGGTTGCGACAGCGCAACGGTGCTGCACAAGCCTCGGCTGCTGTCGGATAATGGCCCGAGCTACATCGCGGGTGAACTGGCGGAATATATCGAGGCCCGGAAAATGAGCCATGTGCGCGGCGCTCCGATGCATCCCCAGACCCAGGGCAAGATCGAGCGCTGGCATCAGACCCTCAAGAATCGCATCCTGCTCGAAAATTACTTCCTGCCCGGTGACCTTGAGGCCCAGATCGAAGCCTTCGTCGAGCATTATAACCACCGACGTTACCACGAGAGCCTGAACAACGTGACGCCCGCCGACGCCTACTTCGGCAGGGCCGATGCCATCATCAAACAGCGCGAAAGGATCAAACGGAAGACCATCGAACATCGCCGCTTGCTCCACCGCAAGATCGCCGCTTAATATCAACCCCAGGACGAGGCCCGCACTCCGCTAATTTACGCCGCGAGTTGTGCCAAATGTTCTGACGACGGACACGGTAGGTCTCGGTAGCGAGAGCGACGGGGCCCTCGAAGCGGACGCTGACCTTGTAGTTGGAAAATGTAAACGACTTGAACG
>NZ_JBGMOE010000181.1:0-4507 GCF_041424195.1 Tardiphaga sp.
GGGCCCTCGAAGCGGACGCTGACCTTGTAGTTGGAAAATGTAAACGACTTGAACGCCGCCAGCTCTGGCCCAAGATGATGGGCGAGGTAGGTCGCGTACGTTCCCTCCGAGCCACCCGTTTCGAATATCTGGGAGTCGGCCGCGAAGAGTCGTTCTGTCCCCTTCGCATCGAGCTTCTCGATCGCCGCCTTGTACTGCGACAGCACCGCCTCCACGGCCCTCGTATCTGCGACGCGCGACGCAGGCTGCGCGGTGACTGCGATCGGCATCGCCAGCGATGTGGCCACTGCCACCCTCAACGCGAAAATCATGTTTCCTCCTTCAGAACGCCAAATGGTTGAGGCCTCCATGCATGGAGTTGCCCCGAGAACCCCTGTATCGATATCGCCAGCGCCATCAAACCGAGCAATACCCAGATGATGCAGAGCGAGGCGGCCATCCGGTTGCGGGGATAAGCCGACGGCGCGGATGCACGAGATGGTGCACGGTTTGATGCAGGGTATGGCGGACATGGCCGCAAAGACGGGTGCGACCCGGCCGAAGATCGTCGCGATGACGGTGTTTACGCTTCTCGCGCTTGGCGCAGGGATCATCGTGGCGACGTTCTTCGGACGATTGACTATATAGGCTTCGCCCCTTGATCGACGGCGCTGGCGCGAGGGGTTTCCACGCGAGGCGCGTATAGAAAGGTGGGGGGCTCACAAGGAGATAGACCGATGCGCCAGATCGACCCCAGCATGAAGGCGTGCATGGATGCCTGCCACGAATGCCATGTGACCTGTCTTCACATGGCGATGAACCATTGCCTTGAGATGGGTGGCCAGCTCGCTGCGCCCGAGCACATGAAGATCATGGCGGATTGCGCGCAAATCTGCGCGGTTACGATCGACTTCATGGCGCGCAAATCCGCGCACCATCAGCATATTTGCCGCGAGTGCGCTGAGATTTGTCGCGCGTGTGCGGCAAGCTGCGAAGGGCTCGACGGGATGGAGGATTGCGTCGCGGCGTGCCGCAAGTGTGCCGACGCCTGCGAAAAGATGGCGGCCTGAAAAGGCAGCGCGGGCGGTCAGAGCGCCGCCCGCGCCACCTCGGATTACCAATGACCAATATTAGCGATCACCGCGAATATCTCAGTTGTAAATCCGATCAGCAGCCCGGCGATCATGCTGGAAAACACGATCAGGCATACCATGAGAGCAATAAGTTTGGGGACAAAGCTCAACGTCTGTTCGTTAATGGATGTTGCTGTTTGGATGATGCCGATGATCAGACTTACAATCGTCATTGGCACCAGCAAAACAACACATACCAGGGCGATGACAGCGAGCATTCGACCCGCCTCATCGAAGAGGACGGCCTGATCCATCAGGCGTGCGTCACATCGCCGAGGCGGGAGGTGCCAGCGTTCCAAGCCACGCGACCAACCCCAGGATCAAGAAAACGCAGGCAGTCTCGACTGCCAAACTACTGCGCAACGCGCTCAGCGCACCTGCATGGTCCTCAGCGGCAACCGATCGCTCGAATGCGGGGGTCAACTTAAATCGGTTCAGGGAGGCGAGCCCGAGCATTGCCCCAAACAGGACGAGCTTGGCGATAAGGACCTGACCATAGAGCGTCGAGGTAAGGTGGAGCATGTTGACGATCCCGACCAGCAGCCAGGTATTGACCAGGCCCGTGACGACGATCGTTCCGACGACTATGGTGCCGATCGCGCCGAAGCCGTGTAGGGCACGATGCGTCAGCGAGAGATGCGCGGCGTCGACACGTGACAAAGGTCTTGCGACCAACAAAACCAATCCGACCAGCGCGCCTACCCAAATGCCCGCAGCGACGAGATGGAGGATATCGGCGCCGAGATGGACCCAGCCCATTGTTCCTTCATCCATCGCGCCGTGGCCTGTCCACGCTAGGGTCGCGATAGCGAGGGCCGAAGCCGCCATGACGATCGTGAGCCAAGCCGCCCGGCCCCTCGCCAGCATCGCGGCAACACCCGCAACGGCGAGCGCAACGACGCGCACCTTCCAGGCGGTGCCGATCGAGGAGCCACCCAGCAACGCGCTAACAGCTTCCTGATCGACCGGCCAAAGCGGCGTTCCCGCCATAACGGACGCCATCAGCAACAGAGCGATGATCGAGAAAATCAGCGCCGAACCTGCGGTAGCGACAAGCCAGGGACGTAGCGCGACAGCGTCCGCGCGCTCCCCGGCCCGAAGCCCATAGAGGCTGAACGCGGACAGGCCGAACAACGTCGCCAGCATTGCATAAAGCGCCAGGCGAACCGCAACGGTCGACCAATCCGACGTCATTCTACTTCACCGCAAACGTGTAATTTCCGGCGATCTTGTGCGTGTCTCCCGACACTACATGCCAAGTGACAACATATTTGCCGCGAGCGAGCCGCGACTTGGGGGTGATGATAAGGGTGCGACCGTCAGGCGCGACCGCTGCGCTGCTGGCCATCTGCATCGCCGCCATTCCAGGCATCGCGGACATCGTCAGCTCGGCCTTGGAGAAGGCAGGCACCAACTTCTCGCTGAACGTAAGTGAAATCTTTCCGGGCGCCGCGACCGCGGTGTTGGCAGCCGGGTTCGCAGAAACGAGCTTGGGATGGGCCTGGGCCACGCCGGCGGAGGCAATAAGGGCTATGGCGGCGATCGAGACATTAAGAGGACGCATCAGGCTACTCCGAACTGGGTGAACAACCTTCTTTACGCACTGGTCGTGATCATCCCTCGGGGCGGATCAGATTTCCCCGACCTGAAACAGCAAAGATTGGCCTGGGGAGGGCCCGGGCCCGGCCATGCGTAAACGCATTGAGAACAGCACACCGGCGAGCGTCGCACCGGCGAGCGTCACAAATAACAGGATTGGCGATGGCGGAACCAGCAGATTGTATTATTATCGGGGGAGGACCCGCCGGGCTGACCGCTGCGATCTATCTCGCCCGCTTCCTGCGGCAGTGCGTGGTCATCGACGCAGGAGACGGTCGAGCCGCAACGATACCGACATCGCACAATTTGCCGGGTTTCCCCGACGGGATCAACGGCGGAGACTTTCTTGAGCGGCTACGGCAACAGGCCCTGCTTTATGGGGCTGAGCTGGTGTCCGGCCAAGTGGACGGTATTGCCGTCGCCGCCGGCGGCTTTGTCGTGCGGACAGCTGTCGGCGCTCACAAAGCCAGCACGGTGCTGATCGCAAGCGGTGTCGTCAATCATCGCCCCAGGATGCCTGCCGCCCTTCACGATCAAGCCTTGGCAGCGGGCCTGATCCGCTATTGTCCCGTATGCGACGGGTTCGAGGCGCGAGGCAGGAATATTGGCGTGCTTGGATCCGATGGTCACGGTGCGCGGGAGGCCGAATTCCTTCGGCGATACAGCGATCGCGTCACGTTGTTGGCCCAATGCGAGATGACGCTGACAGAGACAGATCGCGGTCGCCTTCGCGATCAAGATATCACCGTTGTCGACGTTCCTGTTCGTTCGCTGGAGGTCCAAGGACAGCAACTCGTGGCACGCCTTGAACAAGGCGCCCCGTTGTATTTCGATATACTCTACCCGGGGCTTGGCTCCTCCCCCCGCAGCAACTTGGCCCGGCAGGCGGGTGCGAAGGTGGGTTCGGACGGCTCCATCGTGACCGACGCGCATCAGCAAACCGATGTCCCAGGCCTGTTTGCAGCCGGTGACGTCGTCGAAGGGCTCGATCAGATTAGTGTCGCAACAGGCCATGGTGCAAAGGCCGCGACTGCAATTCATAACCTTTTGCGTGAGCGCGAGACATGACTTTCGGTCTGCCGCCGCGGATCGCCGGCCTGCGTAGCGAGCTGCGAGCTACTGAACGCAATGGAAGATTGAGCCGCCTTTTCGGGAGGCGGTGGCCGTTCTCGTTTGGTCGCATTCTGGCCGCGGATTCGAGGGGTGGTTGTCGACTGTGCGTAATGGATGTGAGGATGACGGAGGAATGGACATGGACTTAGACAGCGCGTTGCGGTGCCTTGCCGAGCAGCCGCTCCATCCCCGCCTTGATGAGCTGGAAGGCGATGTCATGCGGCTGGTTGCGGCGAAGCAGCGCGTGGGCGGCGGAGTGACGCTGCGGTCGGGCGCGCTGGCGGCATTGGGCGCAGTCGCCTTAGGTCTCGCGGGCGGCGGATTGTCGTCCACAGCGGCGACTGCGCAGGTGCCGACGCTGACACCTTTCGGGCCTGCCATGCCGCTAGCGCCTTCGACCTTGCTCGCGTTCCAGTGACTAGCGGCGCGCGGAGGACGATGCTGATCGCAATCGTCGCGTTCGTGGCGGCGGTCGCAGGTGTGTGGGCTGGACGCGAGTTGTTCCCATCACCACCGAGCCCAGGCGTGGAGCTTCACAGCTTGCTCCACGACGGGCTCGAGCTGGACGAAGCTCAACGGACCAAGCTTCAGACGCTGGAGTCTCGCTTCGCCGTTCGAAGGCGTGCCCTGGAGCTGGAACTCAGGGCCGACAACGCCCGCCTTGCCGACGCCATCGAGGCCGA
>NZ_JBGMOE010000182.1:0-4496 GCF_041424195.1 Tardiphaga sp.
TGCTCATCAACGACAAGCACATCGAAGTGATTGTCCGTCAGATGCTGCAGAAGGTCGAGATCACCGATCAGGGTGAAACCGACATGATCTCGGGCGAACAGATCGACAAGATCGAGTTCGACGCGCTGAACCTGAAGGCGAAGGAAGAGGGCAAGAAAGTCGCGACCGGAAACCCTGTGCTGCTGGGCATCACCAAGGCCAGCTTGCAGACCCGTTCGTTCTTCTCGGCAGCGTCGTTCCAGGAGACCACGCGCGTGCTCACCGAAGCTGCCGTCAACGGCAAGGTGGACCCGCTCGAAGGCCTCAAGGAAAACGTCATTGTCGGCCGCCTGATCCCGGCCGGTACCGGCGCCTCGATGGCGAAGATCCGCGAAGTCGCAATGAAGCGCGACAAGATGATCCTCGACGAGCGCGAGAAGCAGGCGGCGATCGTGCCGTCGGCTCCGGCAGAAGAACCGCTGATGCTGCCGCCGGCCGAGTAATCGGTCGCTGCAGATCACATCAATGCCATGGAAAAGGCCGGCGAAAGCCGGCCTTTTTCGCGTATGAAGTGTGTTGCGGCGCACTACATGCTTTCGTTCATCTTTCCTTCAGCTCAAAAATGTTTTCACTTGGAGGGGGTTAGTGCGAGTCGACGGGGTCGACGGGCCAGCCTTGCAGCGTCAGCGGATTCCGCTTTGGCTGGGAATACGTTACATCGACCGTTGCCGGATATTGCCGCCGGTAAATACGACGCGTGAAAGAACCCTATGCTTGATCTTGCAATTGTTGGCGGTGGTCCGGGCGGCCTGATGAGCGCTTGGTATCTCAAGAAGAAGCTCGGCGATCTCTGCCGGGTCACCATCTACGAAGCGTCCGACCGCGTCGGCGGCAAGATTCTCACGCGCAAGTTCGATACCGCGCCAGCCATGTACGAAGCTGGCGTCGCTGAAATCTACGATTATTCCATGACCGGGCCGGATCCGCTCCGCGAGCTGATCCAGCATTTCGGCCTGCAGACCATCCCGATGGATGCCGAGCAGGTGCAGCTGGATGGCGAACTGATCAATGACGTGCCGGGCATGCGCAAGAAATACGGCGCCAAAACCGCGGCTGCGATCGAAGCCTTCCGCAAGAAGTGCGCCAGCATGGTGTCGCCGATCGAATATTACGAGGGCGTCGGCTCGCATGACAACGAGCATCCCTGGGCATGGGTGAACGCCGAGGAGCTGCTCGACAAGGAAGTCAGCGATCCCACGGCCAAGCGCTTCCTCAAGGTGATGGCACGCTCGGATATCGCGACCGAAACGCACAATACCAATGGTCTCAATGCGCTGAAGAATTTCGTGATGGATGTCGATGGCTATATCGGCCTGTATTCGATCCAGAACGGCAACGAGCAACTGATCTCCTGCCTGCAGTCGGAAGTCGATGCCGACATCCGGCTGAACCACCGTGTGCTCAAGGTCGGCAAGACCGAGCAGGGCCGCTATCAGCTCGACATGATGAACGGCAAGGGGCCGGATACCCGCGATTTCGATCTCGTGGTGATGTGCCTGCCGCATTCATGGTTGGCGACCATGCGTTGGGACGGCGAGCAGCTGCGCAAGTCGATGGTCAAGCACGTCGCTTACTTCGACCGCCCGGCGCACTATCTGCGCATCTCGCTGCTGTTCGACACGCCGTTCTGGGGCGAGCAGATTCCGGGCGCCTGGTTCATGTCGGAAGCGTTCGGCGGCTGCTGCGTCTATAACGAAGGCGCGCGTCACGATGTCGGCAAGCATGGCGTGCTGAACTGGCTGGTCCCAGGTTCCGACGCGCTGGCTTTTGCGAATCTCACCGATGATGAGTTGATCGATGCCGCGCTCAAGTCGCTGCCGGTATCGTTCGGCGATGCGCGCGCACATCTGCTGGAAGGCAAGATTCATCGCTGGCTGTCATCGGTCAACGCCATCCCCGGCGGCATGCCGGTGCGCGATGTCATGACCAATCACCGGCCGGAACCGAAGGATCACCCGGGCCTCGTCGTGGTCGGCGATTACCTGTTCGATTCCACGCTCAACGGTCTGCTCGACTCCTCGGATGCTGCGACCGACATCATCCTTACCGAGATGATGCGCCTGCGCCGCGCGCAGGGGCAGAATGGTACGACGATCTCCGACAAGATCGACCGCGACTATTTCCAGAACTATCGCGGCGTCGGTCCCTACAGCGAGGTCTGGAGCCAGTTCACCGATCCCGCCTATCTGATGAATCTCATCAAGATCGTCTGGGGCCGCGCCAAGGGCTACAAGCTGCTGGTGGCGGGCTCGGCGAGTGGCGAACTGGTGGGGGCGCTGCGTGCCAAGGGCATCGACGCCTGGGGGGTCGAGAACAACAAGGCAATCCACGCCAAGACGCCAAAGGCGCTGCAGAAATTCAACAAGCTTGGCTCGATCACCGATCTGCCGTTCAAGGCCGGGCAGTTCGATTTCGTGTTCGAGACCAGCCTGTGCCATGTCAGCGACAAGCAGGTGGTGACGGCCGTGCAGGAGCTCAACCGCGTGGTGAAGACCGGTCTCGTCTTCGGCTCCGTCACGTCAGACATGGCGCCGGCGGTGATCGATCGCTACGACCTGCTGCGCGGCGTCAAGAAACTCGGCACCTGGTGGGAGTGGTCGGAACTGTTCTTCGGCAACGGCTTCGACCTGTCGATGCATCGCCGCGACTGCACCGAGGCGGTGTGGGAAGCCACATTGGCCGCTGGCAAGGGGCCGGGTCACTGGTATGCCGACGCGGACAGCCTCCGCTATTCGTTTTTCGACAAGGTCGATGCCGAGGATTGATCCTCGGCGCAGGCCTCTGGTTGCTTTGCCGAGAACGTTCTGATCGCATAGGATCATTGCCGTGGCTGTCCGGGCCGCTTCATTGATTCTTGCGGTCGAAGGACCGTGCAGCAACGGTTCGTTCCATGGCGTCGAAGCCACCTCCCAAGCCTCCGTCCGACGACAAGACCGCAGCCGACCCGGCCACGCCGCTCGACGACAAGTTTGCGCTCCCGGTTGGCGCTGCTGCCGCTTCGGTTCCCAGCACGAAACCGCCGGCTGTCGAGAAGGCAGCAAAAGCCAAGCCTGTCGTTGATGATGACGACGAGGATGAAGACGACGAGCTCGATGACGATGACGAGGAACTCGTCGTCTTCACCGCGCGCGAGGCCGCCGGCGCATTCGGAACGGTCTATCGGTTCACGCGGCCATTGCTCGGCAAGTACCGCAAGCTGATTGGCTTCGTTGGCTTCGGCGTTGTGGTTGAAACGCTGTTCAACGTCATCATGCCGCTCAGCCTCAAATATCTGATCGACGATGCGCTCGGCGAGGAAGACTTCGACGCGCTGTTCAAGATCCTGTCGGTGCTGGCCGTCGCAGGCGTTGTCACGTCGATCATTGCGATCTGGTATGAGCGCTGGGACGCCAAACTGGCAGCCTCGATCGTCACGGACGTCCGCTCGCGCCTGTTCGATCACGTCCAGGATCTGCCGTCGGCCTATTTTGCCCGCACCAAGCGCGGCGAAATCCTGTCCCGCTTCTCGATCGATCTGTCGTCTTTCGAGACGGCCATCAAGAGTTTCGCCAACAGCGCATTATTGCCGTTCCTCGAACTGATCGCCGGCATTGTGCTGATGCTGTACCTGAACTGGCAGCTCGCCGCGGTCGCGCTGCTGGTGTTCCCGATCACGCTGATCGGTCCGCGCATCCTGACGCCGAAGGCCGTGCAGGCCAATTACGACCAGAAGCTCAGCGAAGCGTCCGTGCTCGGCATGGTGCAGGAAAACATCGCAGCACAGGCGGTGATCAAGGCCTTCAGCCTGCAGCGCCGCACCATGGGGTGGTTCCGGCTGCGCAACAACGAGACGCGCGACAGGATCGCGGCGGCGACCTTCCTGTCGACCATGGTCGAGCGGTCGGTCACCGTCTCGGTGTTGCTGCTGCATTTGGTGGTCCTGGCGATCGGCGCCTATCTCGCCACCAAGGGGCAGATCACCGTCGGCACCTTCGTCACCTTCGAAAGTGCATTCTGGGAGGTGTCCTACAACATCGCCCATGTGATGCACTTCATCCCGGTGTCGATCCAGGCGGCTGCCGCTGTCCGGCACATGGAAGAGATGCTCGACGAGCCCACCCGCGGCGCCGACAAGCCCGGCTCACCGGAGCTGCCGCGCATCGTCAACGACATCACGTTCGATCGGGTCTCGTTCCAGTACGAGAATAGCCAGCAGCGGGTGCTCGACAATCTCAGCCTCAAGATCAATGTCGGCAAGACCGTGGCCATTGTCGGCCCATCCGGCTCCGGCAAGAGCACGTTGCTGAACCTGATCCTGCGGCTCTACGTGCCGGACGAGGGCAGGGTAACCATTGACGGTGTCGATATCCGCAAGATCACGCGCGAATCCCTGCGCAGCCATATGGCCGTGGTGTTCCAGGAAAACATGCTGTTCAACATGTCGATCCGCGAGAACATCCGGCTCGGCAAGGAAGGCG
>NZ_JBGMOE010000183.1:0-4461 GCF_041424195.1 Tardiphaga sp.
CGCACCCGGCTCAGCCGGACATAGTCCTTCACCACCGTGTAGCCGCCGCCATAGCCATATTCATCGCGCAGCCGCTCGAAGATCCGCTTCGCCGTGTGTCGCTGCTTGACCGGCGCCGTCCGGTCACCTTCCAAAATCGCGTCAACCACCGGCAGCAAAGGCCCCAGCTTCGGCTTCTCCACCGGCTTCGTGCGCGTATAGCCAGGTGGCAGTGAAAATCGGCAGATCTTGCCAATCGTCTCCCGGCTTAATCCAAATACCCGCGCGGCCTCTCGCTGGCTGCGCCCCTGCACAAACACAAACTGCCGAACACTCGCGTAAACTTCCACGGCATACATCCCGGCCGCCCTCAAAAGGGCAGCCTTACCACTGGCCGGTTTTTACTCCGCCACGCTCAGCACTTCGCTGGCGTTCCAGTGGCTGGTTTTGTCACCGCCCTGCACACACGGCCTCGTGCTGGGAACACCGGCCCGCGAACGCCCCCGATTAGGATTCTCGATCTCTCCTCGCCCGCCCCGAGGGCGGTTTCCCATAGCGATCACGAAAACTGCGGCTAAAATGGCTGGCACTCTGAAACCCGCAAGCTAATGCAACTTGTGTGACGGACAGCGCCGTCGTGCGCAAGAGTTGCTCCGACTTCTCGAGCCGGATGCGCATATAGCTCTCCCGCATGGTCGCACTGAGATGGTTGCGGAACAGGCGTTCCAATTGCCTGACCGAGACCTCTGCGATTTTAGCTAGGGTTTCGCGCGGGGATGGTTCCTCCACCGTTTCCTCCATATGAGCGAGTACCTTCAGTACCGTGTCATTGGACACCTGATGCCTTTCGCGCAGGCTCAACCGCTGAGGGCGGTCGGCCCTACGGGTATCGGTACGGATGAACCAGTCCGAAATAATCGAGGAAAGGCCGTAACCTTGCTCACGCTCGATCATTTCGATCGCCAGGTCCAAACCCGCCATCCCGCCCGCGCAGGTCACGCGGCGGCGGTCGATGACAAACAGTACGGTTTCTGGCGAAACATTCGGAAAAGTTTCAACGAAGACGGGCCGATGCTCCCAATGGATCGTCGCGCGATAACCATCGAGAAGCCCGGCCCGCGCCAGCAGGAAAGGGCCAGCAGATACCCCTGTGATGACTGCGCCCTGTGCCGCCATGCGCCGTAACCAAGCAAATGTGCGTGCATCCGAAAACCCCGTGGGGTCACCGCCTGCGAAAACGAACAGCGTTTCGCAGTCAAACGGCTGGCCCACCGCGAAGTCGGCTAGGATCGTTGCGCCATTCGACGCATGGATCGGCCTTCCATCAACTGAAATGTGGGACCAGCGATAGAGCGTGCGCCCCGCCAGCGCGTTCGCTGCGCGGAAGACCTCAATTACTGAGGCATAGGACATCAGCGAGAATCCGTCGATCAGCAACAGCCCTAGCGTCCGAATTTCTTCAGCGCTGCGAAGCTTGTCGGTTTTGGTCATATAAGGGTCGCTCATGGACAAGCGATATGGTGCCGAACGGCTACTTACAAGACATCACATCACACGAATTCCGAGGCGCCGCACGCATGACGCGCTTTTCCATTTTCAATCTTGCCACGCACGCTCTCAAGGGGCATCGCGATTGGCGCCCGACCTGGCGCGATTCCGCGCCTGCTGAGGGTTACGATATCGTCATCGTCGGTGGCGGCGGCCACGGCCTGGCCACTGCCTACTACCTCGCCAAGGTCCACGGTATCCGCCGCGTCGCAGTGGTCGAGCGTGGGTGGATCGGCGGCGGCAACGCCGGACGCAACACCACGATCATCCGCTCCAACTACGGATTGCCCGGCAACGAGCCCTTCTACGAATTTTCGATGAAGCTTTGGGAAGGGCTGGAGCAGGACCTGAACTACAATGTGATGGTCAGCCAGCGCGGCATCCTGAACCTGTACCACAGCGATGCCCAGCGTGATGCTTTCGCCCGGCGCGGCAACGCGATGCTGCTCCATGGCGCGGGAGCGGAATTGCTGGACCGGGACGCGGTGCGCAAGATGGCACCGTTCCTGAATTTCGATTCGGCCCGCTTCCCGATCATGGGTGGCCTGCTGCATCGTCGCGGAGGTACTGCCCGGCACGACGCGGTCGTCTGGGGTTATGCCCGCGGCGCTTCCGACTTTGGGGTCGACATCATTCAGAACTGCGAGGTCAAGGGCTTCCTTCGTGACGCCAGCGGCGCCGTCACCGGCGTGGAGACAACGCGCGGTGCAATCCGCGCGAACAAAGTCGGCCTGTCGGTGGCCGGACATTCCTCTGCCGTCGCAGCGATGGCCGGGCTGCGCCTGCCGATCGAGAGCCATGTGCTCCAGGCCTTCGTGACCGAGGGGCTGAAGCCGGTCATTCCCGGCGTCATCACTTTCGGGGCCGGACACTTCTACATCAGCCAGTCGGACAAGGGGGGGCTCGTCTTCGGCGGCGACATCGACGGATACAACACTTACGCCCAGCGGGGGAACATGCCGGTAGTGGAGGACGTGTGCGAGGGTGGCATGGCGATCATGCCGATGATCGGTCGCGCCCGCCTGCTGCGTTCCTGGGGCGGTGTCGTGGACATGTCGATGGACGGCTCCCCGATCATTGACCGCACCCCGGTCGAGGGCCTCTATCTCAACGGGGGCTGGTGCTACGGCGGTTTCAAGGCAACGCCGGCCGCCGGGCGCTGCTTTGCCCATCTGCTCGCGACGGGCGCCCCGCACGATACGGCTGCCGCCTACCGCTTCGACCGCTTCGAGCGCGGTCATCTGATCGACGAAAAGGGCGCCGGCGCCCAACCCAATCTTCACTGAGGGAACGAGGCCATGCGCATACCCTGTCCCTATTGCGGCGAACGTGACTCCCAGGAATTCGTCTATCGCGGCGATGCTTCGCCCCGCCGCCCTGAAGGCGAGGACGGCTTCTACGACTATGTGTACCTGCGCGACAACGTGATCGGCGAGATGGCCGAGCACTGGTACCATGCGCAAGGGTGCCGCAACTGGATCACCGTGCTGCGCCACACCCGCACACACCGCATCGCCGCCGCCACGCTGTCCCGGGAGACACCCGCATGAGCCGCCTTTCTGCCGGTGGCCTGATCGACAGGCAGCGCCCGCTTTCCTTCACCTTCGACGGGAAGGCCTATTCGGGCTTAGAGGGCGACACTCTCGCCTCCGCTCTCGTAGCTAATGATGTCCGTCTCGTCGGCCGCTCGTTCAAGTACCACCGGGCGCGCGGGATCCTCACAGCGGGAAGCGAGGAGCCCAACGCCCTCGTCACCCTGCGTACCGGCGCCCACGCCGAGCCGAATACGCGCGCGACCACCGTCTCGCTGTTCGACGGTCTGGAGGCGAGCAGTCAGAACCGCTGGCCCAGTCTGCGCTATGATCTGCTGGCCGTGAATCAGCTTGCCTCGCCGATCTTTGTGGCGGGCTTCTATTACAAGACCTTCATGTGGCCCGCTAAATTCTGGGAGAAGGTGTACGAGCCGCTTATCCGGCGGGCGGCGGGGCTGGGCAAGCTCTCCATGCTGCCCGATCCGAGCGAGTATGACCGCGAGCATGCCTTCTGCGATCTGCTCGTCATCGGTGGTGGTGCGGCCGGTCTTGCGGCGGCCCTGACCGCAGGACGTGCAGGGCTGCGCGTCATGCTGGCGGACGAGGACGCCCGTCCCGGCGGGCGCCTGCTGAGCGAGCGGCAGGAGATCGACAGCATGTCCGCAGTGCAATGGGTTGCACAGGTGCTGGCGGAACTGGCCTCGCTTCCGAACGTGCGCGTGCTCAGCCGTACCGGCGTATTCGGGGTCTATGACGACGAATATGTGGCCGTCGAACGCGTTTCCGACCATCTTGTCGCCCCGCTGCCGGGGCAGCCGCGTCAGCGGTTGTGGAAGATCGTCTCCCGCCGCGCCATCCTCGCGACGGGCGCCATCGAGCGGCCGCTGGTGTTCGGTGGCAATGACCGGCCTGGTGTCATGACTGCCTCGGCTGTCTCGACTTACGTCAATCGTTACGCCGCGGTTCCCGGACAGCGCGCCGTCGTGTTTACCGCCAGCGACAGCGGATGGTCGACTGCGCGGGACCTGGCGGCAGCGGGCGCCTCCGTCGTGCTTGTCGACCACCGCGAAGATGAGCCTGCCCTCGCCGCTGAACTACGTACGCGTGGTGTCGAAATCCTGAGCGGCGCGATCGTCACTGACGTGCACGGTGTTCCGGTCAGGAAGGTTGACGTGCGCCTCGCGGATGGTTCGCGCCGCACGCTCCGCGCGGATCTCGTCGCGATGGGTGGCGGCTGGAATCCGGCAATCGGCCTTGGCAGCAACATGGGAGCAAAACCTGTGTGGTCGGAATCGCAACAGACTTTCCTGCTCGACGAGACCCCACCCGGGCTCGTTCCGGCCGGTGCGGCGGCAGGCCGGTTCTCGCTGGCGCAGGCCCTAGTCGACGGCGCTGCCAAGGG
>NZ_JBGMOE010000184.1:0-4395 GCF_041424195.1 Tardiphaga sp.
CAACGCCGCCGCAAAGGGAATCCCCGTCGAGTCAGTTCGTGTGGAAACCGCTCTATCTTACACGTGGAAGTTGTTCTGTTGCGCAATTTTATGCCTTGAGCCTCCCCTTCCGCGCGAGAGAAGTCCGCGTCCGATGGCCGGCCAAACACCTGACTGCAATCTGCCGATCTTCACGGAATTTCGGCGGATTTGCGCAGTGCCATCGTCGTGGAGGTACGAATGCATTGAGCCGTTTGACGAGAACCTTTGCGTCGGAGGCGGTAGCCTGTCGCGCCCATCAATATGCAGCGCGTCGGTCAGGCAATGACGGCGTGATAGCCATTCGCGGAGATTGGAAAATGAACCCTCGGCACGCAGCAATTCGTGTGTTCGTAATCGGTTTGAGCGCCGCGGCGCTCGCTAGCCCTGTTCTGGCGGATCCTGGCCACGATCGAGACCGTCACGACCGGCAGCGACAGGAGAGCCCACCTCCGAGCTATTATCCGGGTCCCGGCGGTAGCCGCATCCCTTATACGACGAGCTACTACACGAACGACCGCCATGGCCGCGTGGCCTATACCTATCCCCAAGACTACCGGAGTTACGGGCGCCCGCTGAGTTGGTATCAAAGCCATTCGAACTGGCACGATCCCAATCATCAGGATTGGTATCGAGGGCGCGATCATTAAGGTCGCTGAGGGTGCGGAGCGCCGGAATTCGCATGGCGGTGCGGCGCACGCGCGACGATCAGCCTCAAGGCGTGATCGCGACACGGAAGAGCGTGCGCCGCGCAGCCGCGATCCACGGATCGAGGATCCGACCAATCGGTGGTTCGTGCACCCGGCAGGCCGCTTCCTTCTCCCCTATTTCATCGCGAAAGGAGTGTCGGCAAACGCCGTATCGGTCGGTGGCTTGATCCTCGGTGCGTTCGCCGCGGTCGCATTTGCTCAATGGAGCTTGGCCTCCGTTTGGGTCTGGGCAGGTCTGGGCCTCGCTTGCGTCTGGTTGATCGCGGATGGTCTCGACGGTATGATAGCGCGTGCGACAGGCACCGCCAGTGCACTCGGCCGACTTCTCGATGGCCTGTGTGATCACGGCGTGTTCATACTCATCTACATCGGATTGGCGACGTCGATCGGGACGCAAGATGCTTGGTTTCTTGCGATCGCCGCAGGGGCCGCGCATGCGCTGCAGGCCAATCTGTACGAAGGTGAGCGGGCCCGGTTTCATGACCGAGGTAACCATGGGCGTCCTTGGGAATCGGGCGAAATCCGCAATGTTATCCTGCAGGCCTATGATCGCCTGTCTGCCGTCATCGACCGGCAGGGCAACACCCTCGCGAGGGTGTTGCAACGAACGTCTGACCCGCATGTGGCGGAAGCCTATGCAGATCTGGTGCGCAAGCCGTTGTGGCTGATGAGTCTGTTGAGCGCAAACGTTCGAGTGGGCGCAATCTTTTTCGCCTGCTTGGTCAAGGCTCCGGCTCTGTTCTGGTGGTTCGAGCTTGGGCCGCTCAATGTTCTGCTCATCATCGGCGTGGTGTGGCGTAATCGTATCGATGCGCAGTTCGTAAGAGCCTTCGCCGCAAGCGGGGAGGCTTGTGGCCATCCTTCGCCCCCCATTCATCAAGAGGAAAATTCCGGGTTATGAAATCGATCAACGTTGCGATTGTTGGTGTCGGCAACTGTGCGAGTTCGCTCGTTCAGGGCATCGCACATTATCAGAACGGCGGTGCGAACGAGCAGATAGGCTTGATGCATTGGAGTCTGGGCGGATACCGCCCCAGCGACTTACGGATCGTGGCGGCCTGGGACGTGGATGAGCGTAAGGTCGGTAGGGATGTCGGTGAGGCGATCTTCGCGGCACCCAACTGCACGACCGTCTTTTGCCGGCATGTCCCGAAAATCGGTGTCACTGTCCGTATGGGCCCGGTTCTCGATGGGGTTGCGGACCATATGGCCGACCATCCCGCCGACCGTACCTTTTTGGTGTGCGATGAACCAGAGGCTGATAGGGCCGAGGTGGTAAGAGAACTCATCGCCAGCCAAACCGATGTGCTGGTGAATTATCTGCCCGTCGGGAGTCAGAAGGCGACCGAATTCTATGCAGAATGCGCGATCGAGGCTGGCGTTGCGTTCGTCAACAGCATTCCTGTTTTTATCGCCAGCAACCCTGATTGGGCCAAACGCTTCACGCAAGCCAACGTCCCGATCATCGGCGATGACATCAAGGCGCAGTTGGGCGCGACGATCGTGCACCGCGTGCTGACCGATTTGTTCCGCAAGCGTGGCGTGAAACTCGACCGCACCTATCAACTCAATACCGGTGGAAATACCGACTTCCTCAATATGGCCAACCGGGCGCGCCTGAGTTCGAAAAAGCGATCAAAGACGGAGGCCGTGCAGGCGGTCGCGCAGCAGCGCCTCGATGAAGAGAACATCCATGTCGGCCCGAGCGACTATGTCGCCTGGCAGAACGACAACAAGGTTTGCTTTTTGCGGATGGAGGGGCAGCTGTTTGGCGGCGTCCCGATGAATCTTGAATTGCGGCTCTCGGTCGAGGACAGCCCCAACTCCGCCGGAGTTGCTATCGACATGATCCGCTGTGCCAAGCTCGCGAAGGATCGAGGTCTGGGCGGACCGATCGGCGGGCCATCTGCCTGGTTCTGCAAGCACCCTCTTCTTCAGTTGGCCGATGATGAGGCCTATGCCGCGGTGGAGACCTATATTGCCGGTCGCTGAGATCATCGATACCGCGATCGTGCTTGCCGCTGGGGAGGGGCAGCGGCTGCGGACAGCGACGCCGATAAAGCCTTTGTGCATCGTCGCGGGACAAGTTTTGCTAGCCCGCATTCTCGATGGGCTCGTCGCAGCCGGCATGCGGAGAGCCATTGTCGTCCTGGGCTATGAAGCAGCTCATATCGCCGCCTTTTTGAACTCCAGACGATGGCCGCTCGAGATAGAACTCGCCACCGTTGATGATTATCGCAGGCCGAACGGAGTTTCGGCTTTGGCAGCGCGGCCTCATTTGCGGGGCGCAAGCGCGCTCCTGGTCATGGCGGATCATCTGGTCGATGTCGGCCTATATCGCCTTGTCGCGAGGGAGGGGCCGGGGGATGGCGTTCGGCTGGCCACGGATCGGCGGCTCGATAATCCGGACATCGATATCACAGACGTTACCCGGGTGAAGACGCGTGACGGAAGGATCGTTGCGATTGGCAAGATGATCCCGGACTATGACTGTTTCGATACTGGCGTTTTCGCCGTCAGTGAGCCCCTGTTCGAGGCGCTTGATCGGTTCGACTCGCCATCCCTGACGGACGGTGTTCGGGCCCTGGCATCGCTCGGCTTGGCGTTCTCGCTCGATTGCGGAGATCTCGACTGGATCGACGTCGATGACGAGCTTGCGCTTCGTAAAGCCGAAGAATGGATTCGTTGCCGCTCCGTTTCGCTCGGACCGTTGAAAACGCTTGAGAGCCAGACATCAGGCGATCGGCTCTCCTAACCGCCGTCTTGAGAATGTTTGTCGAAAGGTTGCCTCAGTGAGTCTCTTAGTGGCGAGCGCGTTGCTGTTGGCCGAGCCGATGGCAGCGCAGGCGGATTTGCCGCTCGAACAGGTTGCGGATGAAGCTCCGCCGGCTACGGTGCCGACAGTATCAGTTCCACCCACACCGGTGCTGCTTCACCTCCCTGAGGTAGAAGATCCAAATTCAGTCGTTCTCCTCCAAGCCACCGCGGCTGGCCCTCTAGCGGATGTCGACACGGCCGCACGCACGGAGCAGGACGATATTGTCGTGACCGCACGAGAAGGGCACGCACCCGGCGACCCACTTCAGGGGGTCAACGTACAGACCTTTGCCGTTACGCAGGCGGTCGACAAGGCGGTGGTCGAGCCGGTTGCGCTGACCTATCAGCGAGCTCTACCGGCGCCATTGCGTAGCGCGATACGGAACTTCTTCAACAATCTGTCCGAGCCGGTTTCTTTCCTGAACTTCTTCCTGCAGTTGAAGCCGGGCAAGGCGGCCGAGACTGCCGGGCGCTTTGCGGTGAACACGACGATCGGCGTTGCCGGCATGATCGACATCGCGAAAAGGAAACCGTTCCGGCTTCCCCGTCGGCCGAACGGGTTCGCCAACACATTGGGCTATTATGGCGTCAAGCCGGGTCCATTCCTGTTTCTGCCTTTGATCGGCCCCACCACCGTGCGCGATCTCATCGGTTTGAGTATCGACCGGATGGTCCTTCCATCGGCGATCGGCCAGCCTTTTAATCAGCCGACCTATAGTGTGCCGGCAACGATTGTCGGGTCAGTCGACTATCGCGTCGAGTTCGACGAACAGCTCAGAAAGTTGCGGGAGGCGCCCGATGAGAACACCGGGAATAAAAGGGGCCACGGATCGGCCGGTAGCACCGGATT
>NZ_JBGMOE010000185.1:0-40712 GCF_041424195.1 Tardiphaga sp.
GGCGCGCTGCCACCCCTCATCTTGAGGGGGCGGTATAGCTCGGGCGCTTTGGCGTCGCGAGAATGCAACACTGTGGCGGCCAGATACCACCTGCAGTCATTCTCAGGATGCAACGCACCATTTTCTTGACACGAATAGAGGTGAGTGCTTACTCACGACGCTATGAGCACACTAAGAATGACCCATGATCTCAGGCGTGAGCTGATCCTCAGCGCGGCGAAGCGATGCTTTGCGCGCAATGGATTTGCCGGCACCACGACCAAGAGCGTGGCAGCTGCAGCCTCCATTTCGGAAGGCCTGCTGTTCAAACACTTCCCGACGAAGTCCGCACTCTATGCCGAGATCCTGGCCGAGGAATGCGAAGCCGATCCCGGACTGAACAAGCTGCTGGGTCTGCCGGCTTCGACCGAGACACTGGTGATTCTGATCCGCAGCATGGTCGGGCACTTCCTCGACATTCCGCGCGATCCCGATCCCGATCATGAAGAGGCGCAGCGTCTGCGGCTGATGGTGATCAGCCAGTTACAGGATGGCGAATTCGCCCGGCTGTTGTTCGACAAGATCGGTGCACTGATCGGACCGAACTTTACAACGTCGCTGGACCACGCTGTCGGGGCAGGCGATGCGGTGCGGATCGGAAGGGAGCCGATGGGGCTTTTCTGGTTTGCGCATCACACGGCGATGATGGCGGCGATCTCGAGACTTCCCTCGGTTCCCTGTTTGCCTTATGCCAGCACCGCCGACAACGAGCGGCAACTTTGCGAGTTTATTCTCCGCGGAATCGGACTGAAAGACACGGCGATCGCAAGATATATCGATCGCGAGCTTCCGGCGGACCTGATGCCAGCGACTACGACAGAAAGCGCATGACATGACACTCACGACCGAGTCCAACAGCACTACGGCGCCGCGCGCGACCGTCGAGAAGCCCCGTCCGCGTCCGCGGATGGTGCGTTGGTTCATCATTGTCGGCATCCTGCTGGCGGTTTTGGTGGGCGGCCTCGTGGGCTTCAACGCGTTCCGCGCCCACATGATCAAGCAGTTCTTCGCCACCATGAAGCCGCCGCCGACTGCGGTGAGCATCGCCGAAGCGAAGTCCGAAGTGGTGCCGAACCTGATCAGCGCAGTCGGCGATCTCGCCGCCGTGCACCAGGTGAATGTCACCTCCGACGTCAATGGTCGCATCACCGACATCATGTTCACGGCAGGCGCGACGGTGAAGACCGGCCAGCCGCTGTTGCAGCTGTTCGACGGTCCCGAGCAGGGCGACCTCGCCAGCTTCAAGGCGCAGGCCACGGTGGCATTGCTCAATCTCGACCGTGCCAAGCAACTCGCATCGCGCCAGTTCGGTCCGCAGGCGACGGTCGATACCGCGCAGGCAGCTTACGATCAGGCGCAGGCGGGCATCGCCAGGACCGAAGCCGTGATCTCGCAGAAGCTGGTGCGCGCCCCGTTCGACGGCGTGCTCGGCGTGCGTCGTGTGGAAGTCGGCCAGTATCTGACCGCCGGTACGCAGATTGTGACGCTGACGGATCTGTCCGCCGTCTACAACAACTTCACGGTCACGGAAAAAGATTCCGGCAAGCTGCAGGTCGGTCAGGCTGTGCGCATTTCGGTGGACGCCTATCCGGGCCGCAAGTTCGAAGGCAAGATCACCACGATCGAGCCGCAGATCAGCTCGGATACGCGTAATATTCGTGTCCAGGCGACGCTGCAGAATCCTGAAGGCATCCTGAAGCCGGGCATGTTCGCGACCACGACTGTCGTGCTGCCGGACAAGCCGGCTGTCATCACCGTCCCGGAAACCGCCGTCGATTACACGCTCTATGGTGACTCGGTTTACCTCATCACCGAGAAGAAGACCGACGATGGCAAGACCGAGCTGTCCGCGGTGCGAACCTTCGTGCGCACCGGCGCTCGCCTCGATGGCCGCGCGGTGATCACGCAGGGCCTGAAGGCTGGTGATCGTGTGGTCGCAGTGGGCCAGCTCAAGCTGCAGTCGGGTGCGCTGGTGTCAATCTCGACCGATCCGCTGCCGCAGATTCCGGCGAAGCCGCCGTTGAACTAAGACCCGATGGACGGGCCGCGACATGCGGTCCGTCCCGTTTCATCTGAATGAATTTTCTCGCATCGTCGCGCGGCCTGTGATGGCCTGCAGACGGTGCCGATGACGGAGCGACCGCAATGGTCTTCACGGATATCTTCATCAAGCGCCCGGTGCTGGCGCTGGTCGTCAGCCTGCTGATCCTGCTGATCGGTTTCAAGGCTGCAACCAGCCTGCCGATCCGCCAGTATCCGAAACTGTCGAACACCGTGATCACCGTCACCACGGCATATCCTGGTGCGTCGCCGGATCTGATGCAGGGTTTTATCACCACGCCGATCGAGCAGGCCGTCGCGGCTGCTGAAGGCATCGACTACATGACGTCGGCATCGACGCAGGGCCAGAGCCTGATCTCGGTCTATATCAAGCTGAACGTCGATCCCAACGCCGCGCTCACCGAAGTGCTGTCGAAGGTCAATTCGGTCAAATATCTGATCCCGAAGGAAGCCAACGACCCCGTCATCCTGAAATCGACCGGTTCGACCACGGCCGTGATGTATCTCGGCTTCTCCAGCGAGGAACTGTCCGGCTCGGCGATCTCCGACTATCTGACGCGCGCGGTGCAGCCGATCCTGTCGACTGTGGATGGCGTGGCGTCGGCCGAAATCCTTGGCGGCCAGACCTTCGCGATGCGCCTGTGGCTCGATCCGCTGCGCATGCAGGGGCGCGGTGTATCTCCGGACGATGTCGCCGCGGCGATCCGCGCCAACAACTTCCAGGCGGCGGCCGGTCAGACCAAGGGCTACTACATCGTCTCCAACGTGACGGCGGATACCGACCTACAGAACGTCGAGCAATTCAAGCGCATGACGGTGAAAGCCAAGGACGGCGGCTTTGTCCGTATGGAGGATATCGCCACCGTCGAGCTTGCGGCCCAGAGTACGGACGCGAGCGTGGCGTTCAGTGGTGAGCGCGCGATCTTCATCGGCGTGCAGTCGACGCCGCTCGGCAATCCGCTCAACATCGTCAAGGGCGTGCGCGCACTGTTCCCCGAGCTCGAACGCAACCTGCCGCCATCGCTGAAGATGAAGGTCGCCTACGACTCCACCAAGTTTATCACGTCGTCCATCGACGAAGTGGAACACACGCTGATCGAAGCCGTCGGCATCGTGATCGTGGTGATCTTCCTGTTCCTGGCCTCGTTCCGCTCGGTCATCATCCCGGTGGTGACGATTCCGCTGTCGCTGGTGGGCGTCTGCAGCCTCATGCTCATCATGGGCTTCAGCATCAACCTGCTGACCCTGCTGGCCATGGTGTTGGCCATCGGCCTCGTTGTCGACGACGCCATCGTGGTGGTGGAGAACATCCATCGCCATCTGGAGGAGGGCAAATCGCCGGTGCAGGCGTCGCTGGAGGGCGCACGCGAGATCGTCGGTCCCGTCATCTCCATGACGATCACGCTGGCGGCGGTCTATGCGCCGATCGGCTTCATCGGCGGTCTGACCGGTGCGCTGTTCCGCGAATTCGCATTCACGCTGGCGGGCTCGGTGATCGTGTCCGGCGTCATCGCGCTGACCCTGTCACCGATGATGTGCTCGGTGCTGTTGAAGCAGGAAGAGCCGGGCTGGTTTGCCAAGAAGGTGGACAAGGTGTTCGGCGCCACCACGCGCTGGTATGGTCGGCAGCTCGACCGCTCGCTGGATTATCGCCCCATCACGGCCATGTTCGCCGTCGTGATCCTCGGTCTCGTCGGCTTCATGTACATGAATACGTCGAAGGAGCTGGCGCCCGAGGAGGATCAGGGCATCCTGTTCGCGGTGACCAAGGCGCCGAAATACGCCAATATCGACTACGCGGATTTCTACGGTGATCGCATGGACGAGGTGTTCAAGAAATTCCCGGAAACCGATCTGCGTTTCATCATCAACGGCACTAATGGTCCGAGCAACGGCATCGCCGGCATGCTGCTCAAGCCATGGGACGAACGCACGCGTTCCTCCACGCAGCTGAAGCCGCTGGTGCAGGCCGAACTCAGCAAGATCGAGGGCGTCAATGCCTTCGCATTCAACCTTCCGGCGCTGCCGGGCGGTCCCGGTGGTCTGCCGATCCAGATGGTGATCAGCTCAACCAACGGCTTCCAGTCGGTCTATGAGGAGATGGTCAAGCTGAAGGACACCGCGCGCAAGAGCGGTCTGTTCATCGTCAGCGACAGCGACCTCGATTTCAACCAGCCGGTGGTGCGCGTCTCCGTCGATCGCTCGAAGGCGAACGATCTCGGCATTACCATGGCGAGCATCGGCAGCACGTTGGCGACGCTGCTCGGCGGCAATTACACCAACCGCTTCAATCTGGAAGGGCGCTCCTATCAGGTGATCCCGCAGGTGCCGCGCGCCATGCGCATCTCGCAGGATTCGCTGGCGGACTATTATGTGCCGACGAATACGGGCCAGCAGGTGCCGCTATCGACGCTGGTCAAGGTCGAGACCGGCACCAATCCGAATGCCCTGTCGCACTACAATCAGCTGAATTCGGCGACCTTCCAGGCCGTGCCGATGCCGGGCGTGACGGTTGGTCAGGCGGTCGACTTCCTCGAAGGCGCGGCCAAGCAGTTGCCGTCGGGCTTCAACCACGACTATCTCGCCGACAGTCGGCAATATGTGCAGGAAGGCAATCAGCTCGCGGTCGCCTTTGGTTTCGCGCTGATCATCATCTTCCTGGTGCTGGCAGCGCAATTCGAAAGTCTGCGCGATCCGCTGGTGATCATGATCACGGTGCCGATGGCGATCCTGGGCGCGCTGATCCCGCTGTTCTTCGGTCTGGCGACGATCAACATCTACACCCAGGTGGGTCTGCTGACGCTGGTGGGCCTGATTTCGAAGCACGGCATCCTGATGGTGGAGTTCGCCAACGAGCTGCAGCTCAAGGAAGGTCTCGATCGTCGCTCGGCTATCGAGATGGCCGCTCGCGTGCGTCTGCGTCCGATCCTGATGACCACGGCTGCGATGGTCACCGGTCTGCTGCCGCTGCTCACCGCGGCGGGTGCAGGTGCGGCGAGCCGCTTCTCGATCGGCCTCGTGGTCGTCTCCGGCATGATGATCGGTACGCTGTTCACGCTGTTCGTGCTGCCCGCGGTCTATGTGGCCATCGCCACCGATCACCGCGCCAGCAAGGAGACCGATCGCGCCAAGCAGATTGCCGACTTCGATCTGGAGCACACGCGTACGGCCTGATCGCACGACGTGGCCTTGCGAAGCCGAGCTTGCAGGGCCACATGGTTTGAGGTTGGATGGCGGATCGCTTGATGCGGTCCGCCATTATCTTTTGGCGGTCCGCGTGACCCCACAGGACCCACCCATGACGCGCGATTTTCCGGCCGGCAATTATCGCTACATTCCCGCAGTGTTTCAGTATTCGAGCGGCGTTGCTGCCAATGCGGATTTCGAGATCGAGCGCGTTCGCTTCGACCGATGGTTGCCTCTAGCCGATGGCTTCGCGCGTATTGCCGACTACATTCTCGCTGCCGATCGTCCGCTGACGTCGTTTTGCGCCTGCGAGCTGCGCTCGCCTGCGGTTGTCGATGAAGCAGGCTTCCGGAAATTCAACGAGCACTATGTCAAGACGCTCGCAGAGTGGGGCATCTTCGACGGTACCAACAATCCCGTGGCGCGCAGCAATGTCTGTCTCGAGATCGATCCGCCGAGTGAGCCGTCGTTCTATGCTTTCTCCTTCACGCGGCCGGCACTCGGCGCGAAGCCAAGCTTCGTCATTGCCGGCGGCGCTGAAGCGCGTGGCGGACCTGGAACATATCCGGAGCGCATCACGCGCTATCGCGAAACCTCACCCGACGCATTTCGTGAGAAGGCGCGCATGACCATGAGCAATATGGAAGAGCGCCTCGGCGCGTTCGGCTTCTCATGGAAGGACACAACCGCGACGCAGATCTACACGGTGCAGGATTTCCATCCTGTGGTGGCCGACGAACTGGTCAGGCGTGGTGCCTCGCGGCAGGGTATGACCTGGCACTTTGCGCGGCCGCCGGTTGTCGATCTCGAATTCGAGATGGATACAAGGCGCGTGATGCGGGAATTCGTAATCTGAAAGATCAGGTTGCGTGCGCTGCCGCGCTCAGATGCTTGGCGACGATGCGCAGGTCATCGACGAAATGCGCATATTCGCGGGCTCTGGCATCCTCGTCCGGTAGTCGTAGCAGATAGGATGGATGCACGGTCACGAGAACCTGTGTGCCGTCGTCAGCCTCGATAATCCGGCCGCGCGTCTTGCCGATCGGCGTGATCTTGCCGAGCACACTTTGCGCGGCTGTCGCGCCCATCGCGACGACGAGCTCGGGTTTCACGGACGCTTTTTCGCGCTCATACCAGGGACGGCACGCCTTGATTTCCGGCGTTGCCGGCTTCTGGTGCAGACGGAATTTTCCACGCGGAACGAATTTGAAATGCTTCACGGCATTCGTGACATAGACTCTATCTCTGACAATGCCGGCTTCCTTCAGGGCCTTGTCAAGCATCTGTCCGGCAGGTCCGACAAACGGCTTGCCGGCGAGGTCTTCTTTGTCGCCGGGCTGTTCGCCGACCATCATTACAGAAGCATGCTGCGGACCTTCGCCGAACACGGTCTGTGTCGCGTCTTTCCACAAATGACAGGCACGGCAATCGGCCGCTTTCTCGCGTAGCGCGGCAAGACTTTCCGTCCCGGTATCGACCGTTTTGGGCGCATGCGACTTGGCCATGGTCTCCTCCCGACGTTGCGGTTTCTTGGGCGCGCCGGCTTCTGCCGCGATCATGTCTCGTGTGATGCGTTCAGCTTCTGCGATCAGCGGCTTGATCAGTGCGGCTTCGGGCAGGTTGCGCCAGTATTTCTTCGGCATCTCGTTCTGCATTGCCTTGGTCTTCAACCGCGCCGGATTGAAAATGTTGGCGTAATAGGTCAGCCACACCTCTTCGAGCCGATCTTTCGTTGGCGCATCCGACTTGTTGACGCCGGGCGTGATGGAAATCGCATGGCCGTCCCAATGCGCGCAGAGATCCGGCGTCAGGATCGACCACGCCATGTCGGCGAAGCGCCGCGCGAAGAAGGGCGCCGCGAGTTCGACGATGTGATGTTCTGGCTCGAACCAGGCGACGAAATGCGAATTCGGCTCACGGCCGATTTCGCGAAACCGCACGAAAGCATGCATCTTGTGCTCGTCGCGTCGGACAGCCTTGGCCATGGCCTGAAGTTTGGTGATGTCGGAGTCGATGGCGACGTGGATCAGATCGGGATTGTCGCGCAGCCGCCGCAGCAAACGATAGAGCAGGGCAAAGCGTTCGGGATCACGATGCAGGATGGCGGTCTGGGCGAGTTCGACGAATTTGGCCGGAACGTTGAACGTGCCTTTTGCAGCGTCTGATAGCGACGTTGCCGGTGAGGCGGAGAACAATTCGGGCTCGGCGCCTGCAACCGTCCATGTCACGTCAGTGGGAGCAATGTCGTTGAGCGCCAGTTTGCGTGCCGCCTTGCGCCAGCCTTCAAAGTCGGTGTCGCTCTCCAGCACAATGGTGTGCATCAGGTCTCCTGAAATGAAATTCTAGAATCCAAATCCCAATTGGGTTGCCTTCGGTTTGAACCGCTCCGCCAGCTTCGCGCCATCCAGCAAATTCACGGCCGGGCGGTGATCCGGAAGAACGATGAAAGGCAGTGCCTTGTTCCGCGGAATATGCAGCCGGGCGAGGTCGCCGACGCGGACCGACGAGATGCGGCGCGTTTCGATGATCCGTTGCACGGCCTTGGCGCCGAAACCGGGCACGCGCAAAAGGTCTTCACGGCTGGCGCGGTTGACGTCGAGCGGGAAGCGGTCGCGGTGTCGGAGCGCCCAGGCGAGCTTCGGATCCATGTCCAGCGACAGCATGCCGTCATTGTCATCGACGATTTCGTCGGCGTCGAAGCCGTAAAAGCGCATCAGCCAGTCGGCCTGATACAGCCGATGCTCGCGGATCAGCGGCGGCGCGCGTAGCGGCAGCGAACGGCTGGCATCGGGGATCGGGCTGAAAGCGGAGTAATAGACGCGCTTGAGATTGTAGGATCCGTAGAGATTGGCCGAGGTTCGGATGATGGTTGAATCATTGGCGCTGTCGGCGCCGACGATCATCTGCGTGCTCTGGCCGGCCGGTGCAAAACGCGGCCCGACTTTGCCGCGTGGCGTCGGCTTGCGTTCTTCGCGGGCTTCATCGAGCTTCAACCGCAATCGACCCATGGTGCGACGAATGGCGCGGACGTCTTTCTCCGGCGCCAGCTTTGCCAGGCTGTCTTCCTCGGGCACCTCGATATTGATGGAGAGGCGGTCGGCATATTTGCCGGCCTCGGTAATTAGTACATCGTCGGCTTCCGGAATGGTCTTGAGATGGATATAGCCGCGGAAGTGATGTTCCTCGCGCAGTTTCCGCGCGACGGCGACAACCTGTTCCATCGTGTAATCGGGGCTGCGAATGATGCCCGACGAGAGAAACAGTCCCTCGATGTAATTGCGCTTGTAGAAATCCAGCGTCAGTTGCACCACTTCGTCCACGGTGAAGCGGGCGCGCGTCACATTGCTGGAGGCCCGGTTGACGCAATAAAGGCAATCGTAATTGCAGGCATTGGTGAGCAGGATCTTCAGCAGCGAGATGCAGCGGCCGTCCGGCGCATAGGAATGACAGATCCCCATTCCTGCATCGGTCGAGCCGATGCCTTTACCGTCGCGGGAGTCCCGTTTCTCGGTACCGCTGGACGCACAGGACGCGTCGTACTTCGCGGCATCCGCCAGGATCTCCAGCTTGCGCTTCACGTCCATGTTCAAAAATCCCTTTGATTTCAAATGCTAAAAAAGTGGCTGATGATCCCGATTGACTCGGCTTGCCATGTTGGCTTTATATTAGAACATATCATGAACAAATGGCCCGGCCATGGGTTCACTAAAAACCCGCCACGGCAAAACAATTTCGAGGAGCGGCGCATGACCGGCGCACGCATGACCACGCTCGCGCGTCTGCGCGGCAGCATCGAGCGCATCGAGACCCACAGCGATACCTACGCGCCGGATCGGGTATCGCTCGGTCATGCCGAGGCGGACGCGGCGCTACAAGGCGGGCTCGCACGTGGCACGATGCATGAGGTGTTCGCCGAAGGCCGTCACAGCGCGGCGGCCACGGGCTTTGTCGCCGGCCTTGCGCATCGTGTTTCGGCAAAGCGGCCGCTGCTGTGGATCCGGCAGGATTTCTCCGAACGCGAATGTGGCGCGTTGGCCATGAGCGGCTGGCGTGAGCTCGGCCTCGATCCGCGTTTACTGGTCACCGTGCGCGCGCCGGATGTCGAGACGGCATTACGGACCACGGCTGATGCGCTGGCCTGCGATGCGCTGGGCAGCGTCGTGCTGGAGACCTGGGGCGACAGCAGGCAGTTCGACATGGTCGCCAGCCGTAAACTCACGCTGGCAGCGCGGGGCTCGGGCGTCACCTGTCTCTTGCTGCGGACCGCAGGTGTTCCGGCGCCGAGTACGGCGGAAACCCGCTGGCTCATCCGCTCCGCGCATTCGCCGCCGGTCAGGTCCTGGGAAGCATGGGGCGCGCCAATGCTCGACGTGCAACTGGTTCGCAACCGCCATGGCCCGAACGGCCAATGGATCATGGAATGGAAGTGTGATGAGTGCGTGTTCCGTGACATCTCGGCGTATCCTCAGCCTGTGGCTGCCACGCCTGCCGACCGATCGCATCAAGCGGCAGCGTATCCGCAACGGAGAACAGGATAGTCCGCAGCCCTGCATCGTCGTCGCCAAGCAAAACAATGCGTTGCAGATTTCCACGCTGAATGATGCCGCGGCGAAGCTCGGCCTCGAGCCCGGCCTGCCGCTTGCCAATGCTCGCGCGGTCTGTCCGGACATCCAGGTGTTTGACGCCGACCCCGTCGCCGATACCCAGACGCTGACCGACATCGCCGACTGGTGCGATCGTTTCACGCCCCTGATCGCGCTGGATCTGCCGCATGGTCTGGTTCTCGACATCACCGGCTGCGCCCATCTGTTCGGCGACGAGGCGGCGCTGATGAAACAGCTCTGTGTGACGCTGTCGCGGCAGGGGTTTATCGTCAGCGCAGCGATTGCGGGGACATCCACATGCGCACGCACGCTCAGTCGCTATGCGCATGGCCGGATCGTCGCTGCGGGCGAGGAGGCCAAAGCGGTGACGCCGCTGCCGCTGTTCACGCTCGGCGCCGATGAGGCGATCATCCGCGGATTGCGCCGCGCCGGCTTGAAGACCATCGGCGATGTCGCCTCGCGCTCGCGCCCCGAAATCACTGCACGTTTCGGCGCGGAATTCACGACGCTGCTGGAACAGGCGCTGGGGCACAGCGATGCGCCGATTTCGCCGCGCAAGCCGTTGCCGGATTACATCGTCGAGCAACGTTTTGCCGAACCGATTGCGACCGATGTCGTGATTACGCTGACACTGGCCAAGCTGGCACGCACGCTGATCGATGCGATGGACAGGCAGGGCAAGGGCGCGCGGCGGCTGGAAGCGGCGTTCTTCCGCACCGATGGCGCAGTGCGGGCCATCACGGTGGAAACCGGGCAGGTCGTCTCCAAAGGCGAAGTGATCGACCGGCTGTTCCGCGAACGACTGGACGCGATTGCCGATCCGCTCGATCCCGGTTTCGGTTTCGATATGATCCGCCTGTCGGCCAGCCGTACCGAGATTGTCGTGCAGCAGCAGCGCGACCTTGATGCCAATGTGCACGCCAATGATGAACTGGCTGACCTGATCGACCGTATCGCCGCGCGGATCGGGCCACGTCGCGTGCAGGTCTATCTGCCAGTCGAGAGCCACGTTCCCGAACGCGAGATGCTGGCGGTGCCGGCACAGCATCATCTGGCCGCCGCCATGCAGGCCGTTTGGCCGGTGCGCGAAGACGAACCGCCGCTGCGGCCGTTACGATTGTTCGAGCAGCCCGAACTGATTGACGTCCCGCTTGCGGAGTTTCCAGACAAGCCGCCTAAGAAATTCACTTGGCGACGGGTGTCTCACAACGTCGTTCATGTGGAAGGCCCGGAGCGTGTGTCGATGGAGTGGTGGCGTGCGCAGGAGGCGAAGCCGACGCGCGATTACTTTCGTGTCGAGGATGAGGCAGGTCAACGCTTCTGGCTTTTCCGCGACGGATTGTATGGCGAGATCAGGGATGCGGAAAATCACATCGTTTCGCCGAAATGGTTCGTGCACGGGCTGTTCGCATGAGCAGGCTCGACGCAGACTATGCCGAAATCGGCGTCACGACCAATTTCTCGTTCCTGCGCGGCGCGTCGCATCCGCAGAACTATGTGCACCAGGCCAGTGCCGAGCGGCTTTATGCCATTGGCATTGCCGATCACAACACCATGGCCGGTGTGGTGCGTGCCTTTGCCGAGTTGGACCACAAGGATCTTGTCTACAAACCGAAGCTTCTGATCGGCACGCGGCTGGTCTTCAATGACGGCACGCCGGACATCCTTGCCTATCCGTGCGACCGCAACGCCTATGGTCGGCTGTGCCAGTTACTCAGCATGGGCAAGCTGCGTGGCAACAAGGGTGAATGCCTGCTGCAGCTCGGCGATCTCGCGGAGTTTAGCGAAGGGGTGTTGCTTGTTCTAATGCCGACCTATCGGATCGACAGTGATCTTGTCCTGCGCACGCTCGATGCACTATCGGGCCTGCCAGCGGAAGGCATTTGGCTTGGCGCCAGTCCGTTTCATCGCGGGGATGACAAGCGTCGTCTGGCAAAGCTGCAGCGCATCGCATCCATTGCGCGCGTGCCGCTGATCGCCACCAATGACGTGCTCTATCACACGCCAAATCGCCGCATCCTGCAGGATGTGGTCAGTTGCATCCGTGAGAAGACGACGATCGAGCAGGCCGGCCGCGTGCTGGAAATGAATGCCGAGCGGCATCTGAAGCCGGCTGCTGAAATGGCGCGGCTGTTTCGCGATTATCCGGATGCGATCCGCGAGACCATCCGTTTTGCCGATCGCATTACATTCTCGCTCAACCAGCTCCAGTATCAATACCCCGACGAGCCTGTGCCGCCCGGCAAGAGCGCGCAGCAACATCTTGAGGATCTGACATGGGAGGGCATGAATCGGCATTTCCCCGGCATCCATGATCCGAAACTCGAAGCCACCTTACACAAGGAGCTCGCGCTCATCGCCGAGCTCGGTTACGCGCATTACTTCCTGACCGTCCACGACATCGTCCGCTATGCGCGCAGTCAGAACATCCTGTGTCAGGGGCGGGGCTCGGCAGCTAATTCCGCGGTCTGCTACATGCTGGACATCACCTCGGTCAATCCCGCCGAGGTCGACCTTTTGTTCGAGCGCTTCATCTCCAAGGAGCGGCTTGAGCCGCCGGACATCGACGTCGATTTTGAACACGTCCGGCGCGAGGAGGTGATGCAATATGTTTATCGGCGCTACGGCCGGCATCGCGCGGCAATCATCGCCACTGTTATCCATTACCGGCCGCGCTCGGCAATCCGCGATGTCGGCAAGGCGCTGGGGCTGACAGAAGATGTCACAGCGGCGCTGGCCGATACGGTCTGGGGGAGCTGGGGCAAGGGCCTCAACGAGATGCAGGTCAAGCAAGCCGGTCTCGATCCGTCCAATCCGATGATCGTGCGCGCTGTCGAGCTGGCCACCGAGCTGATCGAATTTCCGCGCCATCTGTCGCAGCATGTCGGCGGCTATGTGCTGACGCAGGACCGGCTCGACACCTATGTGCCGATCGGGAATGCGGCGATGGACGACCGCACCTTCATCGAATGGGACAAGGACGACGTCGACACCATGAAAATGATGAAGGTCGACGTGCTCGCTTTGGGCATGCTCACCTGCATCCGGAAATGTCTTGACCTGATTGCCCATCACAAAGGGCAGCGCTACGGCCTCAAAGATATCAAGGCAGAGGACGACGACGCCCCTGACGTCTTCAAAATGCTTCAGGAAGGTAAATCTCTCGGCGTGTTCCAGGTCGAAAGCCGCGCGCAAATGAATATGTTGCCACGGCTGAAGCCGAAGACGTTCTACGATCTCGTCATCGAGGTCGCGATCGTGCGTCCGGGACCGATCCAGGGCAACATGGTGCACCCCTATCTGAAGCGTCGGGCGATGGACCCTGACGAGATCGAATATCCGTATCCGAAAGGCGGCAACAGGAACGAACTCAAAGACGTTTTGCATAAAACTCTTGGTGTCCCGCTGTTCCAGGAACAGGCAATGCGGATCGCCATCAAGGCGGCGCATTTCACTCCGGAGGAGGCTAACGGTCTGCGCCGCGCCATGGCGACGTTTCGCAATGTCGGCACCATGCATACGTTCGAGGAGAAGATGGTCGGTAAGATGATCGATCGTGGTTACGACAAGGCTTTCGCCACCAGTTGCTTCGATCAGATCAAGGGCTTTGGCAGCTACGGTTTTCCCGAGAGCCATGCGGCGAGTTTTGCGCAATTGGTCTATGTCTCGTCATGGCTGAAACATTATCATCCGGATGTATTCTGCTGCGGGCTCTTGAATTCGCAGCCGATGGGATTTTACGCACCTTCGCAGATCGTGCGCGATGCGCGCGACAACGACGTCGATGTGCGGGAGATCGATGTATCCTTCAGTCATTCGCAGAATACGCTGGAAGAACCCAGCGGAGACTATTGCGCGGTTCGCCTTGGCTTTCGCCAGATCGATGGATTCAAATGGGCGGATCCGGATGAGGAGCGCGAACGTGTAAAAGCTGGCAAGCCGCCGGGAGAAGACTGGGGCGCGCGCATCGTTGCGGCGCGTGAGCGGCGGCCCTTCACCTCCCTGGAAGACTTCGCCCGCGACACCGCTTTGCCGAAGCGCGCACTGATTATGCTGGCGGATGCTGACGCGTTCCGCTCCATCGGACTGGATCGTCGCGCGGCGTTGTGGGCAGTGCGGCGGCTGCCCGATGACGTGGCACTGCCGCTGTTCGAAGTCGCGACCGCACGCGAGCAGCCGGACGAGAATGCGAAGCCTCTGCCTGAGATGCCTTTGCCCGAACAGGTGGTCGCCGATTATCAGACTATCCGGCTGTCGCTGAAGGGACATCCCATGGAGTTCTTGCGCGCGAATTTCACGCGGGAAAAAGTGGTAACCTGCGCGAGCATTGTGGATGCCAATGACAAACGGCGGGTGCGCTGTGCCGGTGTCGTGCTGGTGCGGCAGCGGCCGGGCAGCGCCAATGGCGTTGTCTTCATGACGCTGGAAGACGAGACCGGTATCGCCAATATCGTGGTATGGCCGAAGGTGATGGAGCAGTTTCGCAGGGAAGTCATGGGATCCAGACTCATCCTGGTCGAGGGGCGCATCCAGAGTAGTCCAGAAAAGGTCGTCCATCTGGTTGCAGAACGGCTGGTCGATCGCTCGGACGATTTGAAACATCTCGCCAACGATGCGCTTGGCGGGCCCCGACAAATGCTGTCAGGCCCCGAACCGGTCAATGACGATCACCGCGAGCATCCCGACAGTCCCGCGCAACGCATGCGCCATCCGCGCAATGTCCGGATCCTGCCGCGCTCGCGGGATTTCCATTAAGCGCCGTTCAGAAACCATTCAGCCGCTACTACCTATTCAGGTGATGCGCCGACTGGCGGTCCGCCGGGCGGCCGGTGCAGGAAAGTAATAGTGGCATAGGCGCCGATCCATGAGCCGACGGCGGCGAAACCTACATATATCCAGTTTTCGGTATAGCTGATGACGGCATAGGACGAGAGTAGATACCAGACGCTGCTCCAGGTGGCCGCAGGTACGCGTCGGCGGGCCACCACCGCAGAGGTGAACATCACATAGACCGCGTCGGTGGCAGCCGTAGCCAGCACCACGGCGCCGGCTGTCAATGGATCGATGATCGCCATGGTCTCTCCTCCACGCTTGTGCAAGATGGCGCGATGACGGATGTGGTCACCTGGAAGCGTGAGCTGAATCGGTGGCGTGGGAAAGGGGAAGGGCGTTGATGCACAACAATCGTGAACGACTTGCGGACCTCTGGAAGCAGGTCGGCGGTGATATTGCGGCGCTTCAGCGTGTCACGTTGACCGGTCATGAGCCGCAGTTGCCGTCGTCGTTCCATGTCGGCACGGCCGCTCAGATCAGTATCGCTGCGTCCGGAATGGCGGCCGCCGAAATCTGGCGGCTACGCAGCGGGCAGACGCAGACTGTCTCTGTCGACATGCGCCACGCCATCGTCGAATGCCGCAGCGAGCGCTATCTGCGCTGCGACGGCAATCCGCCGCCGCCCGCCTGGGATGCGATCGCAGGCGTCTACAAGACCGGTGACGGCAAGTTCGTGCGGCTGCATACCAATTTTCGGCATCATCGCGACGCCGTCTGCCAGGTGCTGTCATGCGCGCCGGAGCGCGAAGCCGTGCAGGCGGCGTTGATGCAATGGAACGGCGAGGCCTTCGAGACTGCGGCCTATGCAGCTGGCGGCGTCGTGGCGCTGATGCGGTCCCATGACGCATGGATGGCGCTGCCGCAGGCGCAAGCCATCGCAGAACTGCCGCTTGTGGAAATCACCCGGATTGGCGACGCCGACCCCAAGCCGTGGCCGATCGGCGCCCGGCCGCTCGCGGGACTGCGCGTGCTCGATCTCTCACGCGTCATCGCAGGCCCCGTCGCAGGTCGTACCCTTGCGGCCCATGGCGCGGATGTGATGCTGGTTTCCAGCCCCGATCTGCCGGCGATCCCGTGGCTCACCATCGACACCGGGCGCGGCAAGCTCTCGAGCTTCGTGGATCTCCAGGGCGAGCAGGGGCGCGACACCTTGCGAGGATTGCTCGCGCAGGCGGATATCTTCTCGCAGGGCTATCGCCCGCAATCTCTTGCGGCACTCGGCTTTTCGCCGGTTGAAGCAGCCAGGCTCAGCCCGGGCATCGTCTATGTCTCGCTCTCGGCCTATGGCCGCTCTGGTCCCTGGGCGGAACGGCGCGGTTTCGATTCACTGGTGCAATGCGCCACCGGCTTCAACCATGCCGAAGGGCAGGCGGCAGGCGTCGAGGGACCCAAGGAATTGCCGGCGCAAATGCTCGATCACGCTACGGGCTACCTGATGGCGTTCGGGGCCATGATGGCGCGTGCACGTCAGGCGCGCGAAGGGGGGAGTTGGCACGTCCAGGTCTCTCTTGCCCGCACAGGTAAATGGCTATGGGATATGGGGCGGCTGCCCGATGGCTTGGCTGCGGCGGATCTGGCGGGGGAGACGGTGAAAGAGTTTATAGAGGATATGCCGTCGGGATTCGGCATGTTGTCTACGGTTTGTCATGCAGCGGTGTTATCGCGCACACCAGCATCATGGGCGCGTCCGGCCATGCCCCTCGGCACCCATCCGGCGGTATGGCCGACCGGTAATTGAAATTCACTCTCGGGATTTCAAAGTTTTAACGAAGATTCGTAAGTGCACATGCGTTTTTAGATTGTCTGAACGACCAGATGCGCACTATTAGCGCGTGAATGGGACAAATCGCCGCGGAATAAGTGCGTTTCCTACCAAGGACTTGGCAGTGACGAATTTAGATCAACAATCTCAGATGTTTAGCGGAAAGCGCCTGATCGCGGGCGGTTGCATTGCTGCTATGCTGGTCGCCGCAGGTATTGGCTACGCGCGGCTGTTGACCCCGTCGAAGGGGCATTCCGACGTTTCGAGCCAGTCCCGGAAGAATCCGCAGCGCTATACCACCTCGCCGTCTGAATGGGCCAGCCTGACCATCGAACCGGTTACCGTGCATGCCTTCCGTGCCGAACACGTCACCGAGGGCAAGATTGCGGTCGATGAAGATCGCTCGACACCGATCTTCTCGCCCTATGCCGGCCGCGTGACCAAGCTGATGGCCAAGCCGGGCGACCATGTCGAAAAGGGCCAGCCGCTCTTCATCATCGAAGCGGCCGACACTGTCGGCGCACAGAACGATTTCGTTGCCGCGGTCACCTCGCTCAACAAGGCGAAGTCGCAGCTTGACCTCGCGCAAATTCAGGACAAACGCGCCAAGGATCTGTTCGAAGGCAAGGCGGTACCGCTCAAGGACTATCAGCAGAGCCAGGCCACGCTGTTGCAGGCGTTGAACGATCAGCGCACAGCCGAAACGGCCTTGGAAGCGGCGCGCAATCGTCTGCGCATCCTTGGCCTCTCCGAAGAAGCGATCACGGCGTTTCAGGAGAAGGGCCGCATCAATCCGGAAACCACCATCTATGCGCCGCTCGCGGGCACTGTAGTTCAGCGCAAGATCGGTCCCGGCCAATATATCAGCGCAGGTGCTGCCGATCCGGTGTTCGTGATCGGCGATCTCTCATCGGTGTGGCTCACTGCATTTGTGCGCGAGACGGAGGCCGCTGCCGTGCAGATCGGTCAGGAAATGAGCTTCACCGTCCTGGCGCTCCCCGGCCGTGTGCTCACTGGCCGCATCAGCTACGTCGCGACCGCGCTCGATCCTGCGACGCGCCGCCTGCTCGTGCGCGCCACGTTGGACAATAGCAACGGTCTGCTGAAGCCGGAGATGTTTGCCACCGTCACGATCTACGCGCCCGGCGATCGGCCGACCATCGGTGTGCCGAAGACCGCGCTGATCTATGAAGGCGATCAGGTCCGCGTCTGGGTTGCCCATGACGAGGATAAGACGATCGAACTGCGCCAGATCAAGACCGGCATGACCAACGGCAATCTTGTCGAGGTCCATGGCAATCTGAAAGCTGGCGAACGCATTGTCACCAGGGGCAGCCTGTTCATCGACCGGGCGGCTTCCGCCAGCTAACCCCCAGCTTCGGCTCTTCTGAAAGGTCCGATCTGGATGGATCGTCTTGTTGCCTTGGCCGTCGACCGTCGCTTGCTGATGGTGGCGATGTTCGCCGTCGTTTTCATCGGCGGTCTGTTCGCTTTCAATCAGCTGAATATCGAGGCCTATCCCGATCCGACTCCGCCGATGGTCGATATCGTCACGCAGAGCAACGGCCTGTCAGCGGAGGAAATCGAACGCTACATCACGATCCCGATTGAGACACAGGTCGCAGGTATCAAGAACCTGAAAACGATCCGCACGATCTCGCTCTATGGTCTCTCTGACGTCAAACTGCAGTTCTCGTTCGACTACACCTATGATGAAGCACTGCAGCAGGTGCTAAACCGGCTGTCGCAGCTTGGGACGTTGCCGGGCAACGCCCAGCCAACTATTTCGCCGATCTCGGCGGTGGGTGAAATCTTCCGCTATCGCCTGGTGGGACCACCGAACTACAGCGTGCTCGATCTCAAGACCCTGCAGGACTGGGTGATGCAGCGCCGCTTTAGGTCGGTGCCGGGTGTCATCGACGTCATTGGCTGGGGCGGCAAGACCAAGACCTATGAAATCCAGGTCGAGTTCAACAAACTCGTCGCCTACGGCCTGACGCTGCCGCAATTGCTGACCGCAGTCGGCAATGCCAACATCAATGTTGGCGGCAATACCGTCAATATCGGTCCGCAATCGGCGGTGGTGCGTGGTGTCGGTCTCATTCGCTCGATCGACGATCTGTCCAATACGATGATCTCCCAGACCAACGGCAACCCCGTTCTGGTCAAGGACGTCGCCACGGTTTCCGTCGGCGAGAAGCCGCGGCTCGGCATCGCCGGTCTCAATCAGGACGACGACATCGTACAGGGCATCGTCCTGATGCGCCGCGGTGAGAAGAGTTCACCGACCATCGCGCGGGTCGAACAACTGGTGCAGACGATCAACCGGGGAGGCGTCCTGCCGCCCGGCGTGCGCATCGAGCGCATCTATGACCGTAAGGATCTGATCGATCTCACCACCCATACGGTGCTCCATAATATGGTGGTCGGCATCCTGTTGATCGTATTGCTGCAGTGGATTTTCCTCGGCAATCTGCGTAGCGCTCTGATTGTCGGCGCCACGATTCCATTTGCGCTGTTCTTTGCCGTTATCATTCTCGTGTTGCGTGGGGAATCCGCGAATCTTCTGTCGGTTGGCGCTATCGACTTTGGTCTGATCGTCGATGGCACAGTCATCATGGTCGAGGCCATCTTCAGACGGCTCACTCAGACGACGCCGTTGTCGGAGGCAGAGCGCAGTCACATCTCTGCCGAAACCATCATGGGGATGAAGAAGCACGGTATCCTCAGTGCGTCAGCCGACGTGTCGCGCTCGATCTTCTTCGCTGCGGCCATTATCATCGCAGCCTTCCTGCCGCTGTTCACGCTGTCCGGTGTCGAGGGCAACATCTTTGGGCCGATGGCGCGCACCTACGCCTATGCGCTCGCCGGCGGTTTGATCGCGACCTTCACCATCACGCCGGCGCTGAGCGCCATTATCCTGCCAGCGCATGTTCAGGAAACCGAGACCTGGATCGTTCGCAAGCTGCACGATCTCTATGTGCCGGTGCTGAACTGGGCTGTCGCTAATCGTAAGATCGTCATGGGCCTCGCCATCGGCCTCGTCGTCTTGACGGGGTTCATGGTGCGCATGCTCGGCCTGGAATTCCTGCCGAAGCTGGAAGAGGGCAATCTCTGGATCCGTGCCACACTGCCGCCGACGATCTCGCTGCAGGAGGGCAATACTTACGTCAACGAGATGCGCAGGCTCATTCGCCAGCAGCCCGAGGTGGAATCCGTCGTCTCACAGCATGGCCGTCCAGATGACGGCACCGACGCAGCCGGCTTGTTCAACGCAGAATTCTTCGCGCCGCTGAAACCGGCCACCGAGTGGCCGGCGCCGCAGGACAAGGATGCGCTGACGGCGCGCCTGCTCAAGGAACTGCAGACGAAATTCCCGGGCGTTGAATTCAACTTCTCGCAATATCTGCAGGACAACGTGTCTGAGGCCGTCTCCGGCGTGAAGGGCGAGAACTCGATCAAGCTCTATGGCAACGATCTGGATGCACTCACCAAGACCGCTAACGAGATCAAGGCCGTACTGTCCACGGTGCAGGGCGTGACGGATCTCGCCGTGTTCACATCGTTGGGGCAGCCAACCATCCAGATCGACGTCGACCGCGCCAAGGCCGCGCGCTACGGGCTGGCACCGGGCGATATCAACGCCACTATCAAGGTAGCCATCGGCGGCGACTCTGCAGGCGATCTCTATGAGTCCGGCAGTGATCGTCATTTCCCGATCATGGTGCGGCTGGCGCCGGAATATCGTCGTAGCGCCGAGGCGATCCAGAATTTGCGCATTGGCGCAGCCGGTCCGAACGGGACCATCGCGCAGATCCCGCTGAGTGAAGTGGCATCGATCAATCTCGTCTCGGGTGCGGCCTACATCTATCGCGAGAACCAGGAGCGTTATCTGCCGATCAAGTTCTCGGTACGCGAACGCGATCTTGGCAGCGCCATTCAAGAAGCGCAGGAGAAGGTCGCCGCGCAGGTCCAGTTGCCGCCGGGCTCACGGACCGAATGGGTCGGCGAGTTCGGCAATCTTCAGGACGCTATAGCGCGGCTTTCCATCGTGGTGCCGATCAGCCTCGCTTTGATCGGCGTGCTGCTCTGGCTCAACTTTGGCTCGATGGCCGACACGTTGCTGGCCATGAGCGTGATCCCGATGGCGATCTTCGGTGGCGTGCTCGGTCTGCTGATTACGGGTATTCCGTTCAGCGTATCGGCAGCGATCGGTTTCATCGCGCTGTTCGGCATTGCTGTCATGGACGGCATTCTGATCCTGTCGCAGTACAATCAGCTGATCGACGAGGGTCATGAGCGCATCAAGGCGGTGATCCGGACCGGCGAACTGCAGCTGCGGCCGGTCCTCATGACCTGTATCGTGGCGGGCATCGGCCTGCTGCCCGCAGCGCTCTCGGAGGGTATCGGGTCTCAGGTGCAGAAGCCGTTGGCGGTCGTGGTCGTCACCGGCATGATGCTGGCGCCGCTGGTGATCCTGATTACCCTCCCGGTGTTGATCTCGCTCTTCTCACGCCGGACCCGTTAAGCCGCTTCGCAATCGAAATGACCCGGCTTGTTCGTGCCGGCTCGGGTCGTCGCGCGCCTATGGCCTAGAAAATCGATATTGGCAGGGGATCAAAACCGGCGCTCGCCCGTTAATCGGTTCCCCGCTCGGCTGCTTTAGCCGCCGCCGGTCCGTTTCGGTAGGTGCTTTTGAACGCTGTATTTGCTGACCTTTTTTCAAGCTTGCAGCCGTGCCATGCTGGTGGCCGTCCTTTAAAGCCCCAAGCCGTTGCAGAGACTTTTTGATGCTCACCAAGGCTGACCCCGTCGACCTGACCAACTGCGATCGCGAGCCGATTCACATTCCCGGGAGCATTCAGCCATATGGATGCCTGCTGGCCTGTGATGGCTCCGTCGGCATGGTCCGGCGTCACTCGGTCAATGCTGGCACGATGCTTGGTGTGGGGTCAGGCAACATCAATGGACGAAAGCTCGATGATCTGATCGGCGAGGGGCCGGCGCACGACATTCGCAATGCGATCGCCAAATGGGGCAATCAGCAGCGCCCGGGATTGTTGATCGACTTTAAGGTCGCGTATTCGCAGACCGTGTTCAACGTCGCTGTGCACCGGCACAAGGGCGTCAACATTATCGAGTTCGAGCCTGCCAATGTCAGCGACGCGACGCCACCTCTGGAACTGTCGCGCCTGCTGATCGGTCGTATCGGCCAATGCAACGATCTCGATGTGCTATTCGACAATGCGGCTCGATTGCTGCGCGGCGCGCTCGGCTATGACCGGGTGATGGTTTATCAGTTTGCTCATGATGGCTCCGGTCGGGTGATCAGCGAGGCGCGCCGCGGCGATCTCGAGAGCTTTTTGGGGCAGCACTTTCCGGCCAGTGACATCCCGCAGCAGGCGCGGGCGCTTTACGTTCAGAACCCGGTGCGTGTCGTCTCGGATGCGAGTGGCGAGCGCGTGGCCATTGAGCCGGAGTTCGACACATCCGGTGAACCGCTCGACCTGTCCTTTGCATATCTGCGAAGCGTTTCGCCGATTCATTGCGAGTATCTGCGCAATATGGGTGTCGGCGCATCGATGTCGATTTCCATCATCCACGATGGTGTGCTGTGGGGTTTGATTGCCTGCCATCACTATGCACCGCGCGCGCTTTCCACGGAGAAACGCGTCGCTGCAGAAATGTTCGGCGAGTTTTTTTCCATGCAACTGGCCGGGCTCATTCAGAAACGTAAGCTGGCGGCCAGCGAAAATGCGCGGCGCTATCTCGATCAGTTGCTGCGTAATGTGTCGCATCACGGCAATGTCGATAGTCTGCTCAAGGAAAGCATTCGCGATTTTAGCGCTCTAATGCCGTGTGACGGCGTCGGCCTTTATCTCAACAAGACATGGACAGCGCACGGCAATGCGCCGCCGGTTGCGGCAGTGCCCGCGCTGATGGGCTTCATCAACACGGTGGCCGAGGGCAGGGTGTGGGCGACGAACGCATTGTCGGATCGATTGCCGCCGGCTGAAGACTATGCTGCTGCCGTCTCCGGCGTGCTGGCTGTGCCGTTGTCCCAGTTTCCGCGTGACTATCTGCTGTTCTTCCGCAGCGAAGTAACGCAAACGCTGAACTGGGCAGGCGATCCCAACAAGACATACGAAATCGGCCGGTTGGGCGATCGGCTGACGCCACGCAAGAGCTTCGCGATCTGGAAGGAGACTGTGCAGCGTCAATCCCAGCCGTGGCTGCAAAACGAGCGTGACACCGCAGAGGCTGCGCGCTCGGCTCTGGTCGAAGTGGTGCTTCGCTATAATGAATTACTGGCGGATGAGCGGCACAAGGCCGACCTGCGCCAGAAAATGCTGAATGAAGAGCTCAATCATCGCGTCAAGAATATTCTCGCGCTGATCAAATCGCTGGTCTCGCACCCGGTGGAGGATGGCCGCAGCATCGAGGATTACGTCGCCTCCCTGAAGGGGCGCATTCAGGCGTTGTCGCTGGCGCATGACCAAGTTATCCGCGGCGCTGGTGGCGGTGCGCTAAAGGGATTGCTCGATGCGGAATTTTCGCCGTATCGCGAGACGGTGAAAGCGATCGAGGCGACCGGGCCCGATGTTTCGCTCGATGCCCGAGCCTATTCGGTACTTGCTCTGGTGCTGCACGAACTGGCCACCAATGCCGCCAAATATGGTGCGCTTTCCGTAACCACGGGGCGCTTGTCGCTCCAGTGGAAACGAACCGCTATCGGCGATTGCGAAATCCACTGGCTTGAGCGCGATGGCCCCCTTGTCACCCCGCCATTGCGGCGGGGCTTTGGATCGATGCTGATCGGTCGCAGCATTCCCTATGACCTCGGCGGCGAAAGTGACGTCGACTATGAGCCGGCCGGCGTACGCGTGCGGCTGCTCATCCCGGCGCGCTTCGTTGTCTGGCCCGCGCCGGTGGCGGTGCGCAACCAGCGCGCCCGACGCGAGGACAACAAGCCGATGGCGTCGATGCGTGGCTTGAAGGTGTTGATGGTCGAGGACCAGCTTCTGATTGCCATGGACGTCGAGACCATGCTGACCCATGAGGGCGCGGCATCGGTCGAGACGGCGTCTTCGGTCAAGGAGGCATTGATCGCGCTGACGATCATGAGGCCTGATGTGGCGATCCTCGACGTCAATCTCGGCAATGGCAATTCGATGCCGGTAGCCCAGGCATTGCGCGAGCACGGCATCCCCTTCGTCTTCGCGACGGGCTATGGCGAGACCAGCCTGATCCCGGCGTCGATGGATGACGTGCCGATCGTGCGCAAACCCTACGATCTCACTTCGCTGGTCGCTGCGATGACCACGGCGATGGGGAAGAAGAGCTCGGCCGGATAGTTTATTGCCCCGAGGGAGTGCGTAGCCCGTGCCAGGCATCGCGCACCTGATGGTAGTGAACTTCCGGCAGGTAGTCTGGCGTGTTCAGCCCAAGCGTCTTCACATCGAGCCTGCCGACCGCGCTGAGCAACGAATAGGATGCGATGACCCGGTCACGCTGCGCACCGATCAGGCGGGCTTTAGCCTGCACAAGATCCTGCTGTGCGTTCAACACATCGACAGTCGTGCGCTGACCGCCCTGGGCTTCGCGCTGTACGCCCTGCAGTGCAACGCCAGCAGCGCGCACTTCGGCTTCAGCGGCACTCACCGCGGTCTTGGCGCCTTCGTTTGACACCCATGCACCGACGACTGCGGTGCGGGCCTGGTTGCGGACCTGCTCGAGCACCAGGCGGCTGACCGACGATAGTTCCTTGGCCTGGCGCGTCTGTGCAGCACCGAGGCCGCCGTCATAGATCGGTGCAGTCAACTGGCCGACAATAGAAGCCTGGTCGGTGCCAAAAGTGCCAAGCGTCGGATCCGATTGGCTGGATTTGCTGGCGCTGCCCTGCAGCGTAAGAGTGGGCAACAGGCTGCTCTCGGCCACCTTGATCGTCGTGGTTGCCACGTCGACATCGTAGCCGGCGGCCAGCACTGCGGGATGCGCCTTGAAGGCCTGGTTGACCGCATCGTCCTTGTTGCGCGGGAGCAACCGATCCATCGGTTCGGCCGGGCTGAGCCGCGAGGGTGACGTGCCGATGACCTGCGCATAGGTCGCCTGGCTGATCGCAAGATTGACCTCGGCAGCGTTCAGGTCGGCCTGACCGCGGGCCAGTCGAGCCTCGGCCTGAGACGTATCGGTGGGGGTGACGTCGCCGGCATTGAGCCGCTTCTGGGCTATCCCGAGGGTCTCACGGAGCGAAGTCACGTTGGCGCGCTGGGCTTCGACCAGCGATTGGTTGGCGAGAACATTGGTATAGGCAACGACAGCGTCGAGCAGCACGCCCTGGCCGACATTCCGCAGCGCTTCCCGGCCGGACTGCACCTGCAATTCCGCGACGCGGACGCTGTTGGCTGTCTTGTTTCCGTTATAAAGCGTCTGGGTGACGGTGACGCCGATGGTCCATGGCTTCAACGTCGCGCCCTGGATGGTGTTGTCCACCAGCAGGTTACGCACGGCCTGAAGGCCATAGCTCAGCGTGGCAGCAACCTGCGGCCGGTAGCCGGCCAGCGCCTGCGGGACGTTCTCATCGGTCGCGCGCTGGCGAGCCCGTTCACCGTTCAGTTGCGGATTGGATTGATAGGCCTTGGCAAGCGCTTCCGAGACAGTTTCGGCACGCGCATCGACCGCAGCGAAAATGCCATAGCCGGTGAGGCTCAGGGCCATGCCTGTCCGGAGCGCGCGTCTTGCGACGAGGCCAAATATGCCGTGATGACGAACCATGTTATCCCAAAGCAGTCTTCGGACGTCCGCCCCCCGCTGACGCCCACGTATGTTTAGAGGGCGTTGCCTTTGCAGGCAAACCATCCGGTGAAGAACCTCCGAGCTTTTGCGCTTTCCCCACAGGGCATTTGGCTGCCCCGATTTGCTTGATTGATCAGGACCATAGGGCGGATGAGCTGCTCCGTGAATGCGGCGAATAAACCCGGCTTCACACGGCCGCGTGTGTTGCATGTCGGGCACATTTCTGAATAACCGTGCGCGGTGGTAACTCTGCGCCGGCCTCGCTGCGCGATTGCGTTGAGGAGCAGCCGATCTTGTCCCATCCGGAATGCCCATGCCCAAGATCTTCACCGATTCCGACGCCATCGCGGACGACATCATTCGCGATGTCGGGTCTACGCTCGTTGTGGGATTGCCGCTCGGACTTGGCAAGGCAAACCACATCATCAATGCGCTCTATCAGCGCGCGCTGGCCGATCGCAGCATCCGGCTGACTTTCTTCTCCGCGCTGACCCTGGAGAAGCCGAAGCCGTCCAGCGAGCTGGAGAAACGATTCATCAATCCGGTGATAGAGCGTTTGTTCGGTGGCTATCCTGACCTGGCCTATGCAACGGCGCTTCACAAAGGCGAGCTTCCGCCGAACGTTCAGGTCAACGAATTCTTCTTCCTTGCAGGAAAGTGGCTGCGGGTCGCCGATGCGCAGCAGCACTATATTTCAGCGAACTACACCCATGCGGCGTCCTATCTGCTGACGCGTGGCCTGAACGTGATCACGCAACTGGTGTCGAAACGCGTCGTTGACGGGGTCACGCGCTATAGCCTGAGCTGCAATACCGACACCACGCTGGACCTCCTGCGCGCGCGCAACGAGGGTCGCGTTTCGTTCAGGCTGATCGGTCAGGTCAATTCGGAACTGCCATTCATGCCGGGGCAGGGCGATCTCGCAGGTGATGAGTTTCACGCGGTGCTTGACAGTCCGGATACCGAATTTCCGCTGTTCGCACCACCGTCAGAACCCGTCAACGACACCAAATATGCCATCGGCTTGCACGCTGCGGGCCTGGTGCGTGACGGTGGCACGCTGCAGATCGGCATCGGACAAGTCGGCGATGCGCTGGCGCGGGGGCTGATCATTCGTCAGCGCGACAATGCGGCGTTCCGCAATCTGTTGCAGCGCCTTTCTCCTGACGCGCCTCCGAAGGAAGTCGCAACGTTTGAACACGGCCTCTATGGCGTCAGTGAAATGCTGTTCGAAGCGTTTCTCGGTCTGATGGAAGCCGGCATTCTCAAGCGCGAGGTGGATGGCACCATCGTGCATGGCGCATTCTTTCTGGGGCCGAAGGCATTCTATCAGGCGCTGCGCGACATGGCGCCGGAACGTTTGGCAAAAATCCAGATGATGCCGGTGTCATTCACCAATGAGCTCTACGGCGATGAAGAGGGCAAGCGCCGTGCGCGTGTGGATGCACGCTTCGTCAACAACACGATGATGGCGACGCTGATGGGAGCCGCGATCTCTGACGGTCTCGAGACCGGGCAGGTCGTGAGTGGTGTCGGCGGGCAGTATAATTTCGTGTCACAGGCCTTCGCTCTGGAAGGCGCGCGCTCGATCCTGACTCTCGAAGCGACGCGTGCCGGCAAAAAGCCAATCTCCAATATTCGCTGGAGCTATGGCCACACCACGATCCCGCGACATCTGCGCGACATCATCGTGACGGAGTATGGTGTCGCCGATCTGCGCGGAAAATCCGATGCGGATGTGATTGCGGCAATGCTGCAGGTGTCCGACTCGCGCTTTCAGCCGGAGCTGATGAAGCAGGCCAAGGATGCGGGAAAGCTTTCCAAGAGCTATGATATTCCTGCAGCATATCGCGACAACGTGCCCGAGCGGATCTCTGCTGCGCTCAAGCCGGCGCGGGACGCTGGTCTTTTGCCCATGTTCCCGTTTGGTAGTGACTTCACCGCCGTCGAGCAGCGCCTGATCCCTGCATTGCAGATTCTGAGCGCTGCATCGGTGTCGCCGCAGAAGGTCGCCGGGTTGTTCTGGCAGGGCATGACGCATACAGCCAGCGCATCCGATGAAGCGGCGCTTGCGCGGCTCGGGCTCGATCGTCCGGCCACATGGGCCGAACGAGCTTATCGGGTGCTGGTATCCGCCGCGCTCGCGCGCAGCAATCCGGCCTAGCGGTTCTTGTTGACGGGCTTCCGCTTCTCGATGAATGCGGCCATGCCTTCGGAGCGATCCTCCAGCGCAAAGGTCGCGTGAAACAGATCGCGCTCGACCTTGAGGCCCTCGGTGAGCGGCGTCTCGAAGGCGCGGTTGACGGCGTTCTTTGCCATCGTCGCCACGGGGCGCGACATGGCCGCGATCTTTTCCGCCATGGCGATGGCTTCTTCCATCAGCTTGTCAGCCGGGACAATGCGGCTGACGAGACCGGAGCGCTCGGCTTCCGCCGCATCCATCATCCGGCCTGTGAGGCAAAGGTCCATCGCCTTCGATTTGCCGATGGCGCGGGTGAGGCGCTGGGTGCCGCCGATGCCGGGAATGGTGCCGAGCGTGATTTCCGGCTGGCCGAACTTCGCGGTGTCCGCTGCGATCATGATGTCGCACATCATTGCGAGCTCGCAGCCACCGCCGAGAGCGTAGCCGCTGACTGCAGCAATGGTCGGCTTGGTGCAGGTGGCCACGCGGTCGCCGCCGATCGCAGTGAAATCACTGGAGAACATGTCGATGAAGCTCTTTGGCTGCATCTCCTTGATATCGGCTCCGGCGGCAAATGCCTTCTCGCTACCGGTCACGATGATGCAGCCCACAGTGGCGTCAGCTTCGAGCTCGTCGATGGCGATTTTGATTTCGCCGAACACGCCGAAAGAGAGCGCATTGAGCATCTTCGGGCGGTTCAGCGTGATGATGCCGACCGCGCCCTTGCGCTCAACGATGAGGTGTTCGTAGCTGCTCATGTTCCATCCCGCGGATTTTGCTGAAGCCGCCAGGATCGGCGACCCCCAGCAATTTGCCCGCTCGGGGGATGGGGTTCAAGCCATAAACATGCGGGCCGCGGAGGCCATGGTCAGCAGGCCGCCGAAGGCGATGAAGATCTTGCCGACGAGGGAGGTCTTGTCCCAAGTCGTGCTGTCCGCGCTGGCGACTTCCTGTGTTGGCGCATCGATGGTGGCCTTCGCGAGCGTCAGCGGTGGCTTGTCTTCGCTGATGGCACGATCGAGGTCGTTGAGCTGGTCAGCGGCAACGAGCTGCGCATTGCTGGCGCCGGAATCCGGCGTGGTCGTTGCGGGCTGTTCCTGCTGGCCGCTGATTTGGCCAAGCGTACTGCCGGCCTGCGATGTCATGTTGTAGGTGTTGGTCGCTGTCGTCTCGGAGGGCCACTGCGCATTGGCATTGGCGACCGATGCCGAAATTGCTGCGTCGCCGTGTTCCGGCTTGGCGTCGTCCGCCTTGGCGGTATCCTCCTCAGTCGGCTTTTTTGACCCCCTGGTTGCCTGCCGGTCGGATTTGCGCGATTTCGCTTCGGTCTTCCTGGCCCGGTGCTTGGTGGCCTTCGCGGGCTCTGCAGACGTGTCTGTGGCGCTGCCGACCATCGCGGCTGGCGCGGCAGCCTGGGTGTCGTTTTCGGTCGCATGAAGTGGCACCGACGTGCAGATCCACAATCCGGCTGCGATGGCCAATGCCGCGCGCCCGCTGGTTCTGATGTTCATGGAAATCTCCCCGAAAATACCGGCCCCCAATGGCCGCAAAGGAGACTGCGGAGGTGTTCACAGCGGGGCAAAAAAAGGGAATCTTCGGACGAGTTCGGCAAAAACGGGGCATGGAGGTCGCGGCGGTCATCGTCTGCACGGGCGTCAGGAAAAATCTGCCTTTGAAATCAAGGCGACGGATGCCACTCTGATGGTTCGATGTTATGAGCCGGATACCTTTACAGTCCCTGGCTCGAAATTGGGGGCGCGGATTGGGGCGCAGGCTAGGCTTCACGGTTCCGTGATTTTCCTTTCAGCTGGCGTAACAAATTGAAGTATCCGCCGAATTGGCTTTAGGAGCGCGCGTGCGCGGACGTGACGACGAATGGACCGATCTGATGCGGTCGGCCAATGCAGGGGATAGCGCTGCTTATCATCGCCTGCTGAAGTCAGTTACGCCCGTGCTGCGCGCCGGAGCGCGGCGGGGCCTGTCACGGGCAGGCCAGCCGCCCGATCAGGCCGAGGATATCGTGCAGGACATTTTGCTGGCGGTCCATTTGAAACGGCAGACCTGGGATGCGGACGCGCCGTTCGCGCCGTGGCTGTTTGCGATCGCCCGCAACAAGCTGATCGACGCGCTGCGCCGGCGCGGGCGTCGGATCTTCGTCAATATCGACGATTTTGCGGAGACGATTCCGAGCGAGCCACCGGCTGAAACATTACCGACCGTCGAGATTGCCAACCATCTCGCCGATCTTCCGCCGCGGCAGCGCGACGTGTTGCAATCGATCGCGGTAGAGAGTGCATCCATCAAGACCACGGCGTCGAAATTGTCGATGACCGAAGGCGCCGTGCGCGTGGCGTTGCATCGTGGGCTTGCGAGCCTCGCAGCCAAGCTGCGAAAGGACTGACCATGGATACCGATCGCCTGATTCAAACGCTGGCTGCCGATAATGATTATCGTGCCCGTCCCGCCAACACCCAGCTTGCGATGGCCTTGCTGGTCGCGCTGCCGGTGGCGGCGGCGATGCTGCTGGTAACGCTCGGCATCCGTCCGGATTTCATGTCGGCAATGCGAAATCCGTTTTTCGATACCAAGTTCGCGGTCACACTAGCACTCGCCATTCCGGCGATCGTTATCAGTGTTCATCTGTCGCGGCCGGAGGCGGCGCTTGGTCGCTGGATCTGGCTGCTGCTGCTGTCACCATTCATTTTGGTGGCTGCGATCATCGCGGAGATGATGGTCCCGCAGCGCATGCCGATGATGATGCGGATGATAGGCAAGAATTCAATGGTCTGCATGTTGGCGGTGCCGGTGCTGTCTTTGCCCATTCTTGCAGGCTCGCTGCTGGCGTTACGTCAGGGTGCACCGTCGCGCCCGGCTTTGGCAGGTGCGTTCGCTGGATTAATGTCGGCCGGATTGGCTGCGACGCTTTATGCCGCGCATTGCACCGACGACTCGCCATTGTTCGTGGCGACCTGGTACACGCTCGCTACGCTATTGGTGACAGCGCTCGGTGCAGTCATCGGTTCAAAAGTGCTGCGCTATTGATCGGCGCATAGGCTGCGCGCTTTCCGCGAAGAATGATCTTCATTTAGCCGACGCGATAGCCGCTGGACGGCCAGCACGCCGATGTTAGAGCCCTTCTCGTAGATGTCGAAATTGAGCCCCTTGTTGTGCAGGGCCTTGGCGACTGCAATGCCGGACGAACCGGCGCCAATGATGCAGATGTCGGCTGCAGGCTCGGTCATGCAGCAGATTTCTCGGCGAGGTGCTGGCGATACTGGTTCACGATGTCCTCGAAACTCTTGTCGGCGACGACACCGACGGACGGCGCGCGAGTAGAAATAAAGCCTTTCGGCCAGCTATCGACGATCTTCTTCAGTTCCGGGTCGAGGGCATAAGTCACATTCGGCGTGGTGTTGGTGACACGCGCGATCGATTCAACGATGTCTTCCATGCTGATCGTCAGGGCAGGCTGATTAAGCACACGTTTGCCGCGCAGCTTGACCGGATCTGCATTGTGAAGCGTGATCAAATTCTGCGCAACGGTCCCCACCGAGACGACCGGCACTTTCGTGTCAGCGCGCAATGGGCAAATCGACGGCTTTCCGGCGACGCCATCGCGAACGATGCCCGCGATACGGTCCGATACCGATTGGGTCGGTGGCCCCGGATGCACCAGTACGATCGGCAGGCGCAAGGCACGTGCATCGACCATTCCGTGGCGCGTGGCGTCCGACAACATCAATTCAGCGATGGCCTTGTGCGTGCCATAGGAGGTCTGCGGGCGCTGCAAGTGGTCGTCATCGACATTGTCTGGCAACAATCCGCCGAACACCGCGATCGAGCTTGGAAAGATCAGGCGGGGCGGGGCATCCTTGGCGCCGACGGCATCGATCAATTCGGCGAGAGCCGAGACATTCACGGCGAGCGCGCGCGCCGGGTCCTGTTCTGCGGCGCTGGTCAGCACAGCCGCCAGATGGAACACGCTATGGGGCTTCCAAGCCGCGACCTGCTTCAGCGTATCGGGTGCGTCGATGCCGGCTTGCAAGTGCCTCACACGTGGGTCGGATGTTGGCGGCAAATGTGTATCGAGAAGGAAGAGCTCCTCGATTGTCTCGCCTGTGCCCACAGCATTGGTGAGCGCGCCTGCCTGAAGAAGCGCAGAAGTGAGCGTCCTGCCGATGAAGCCACCGGCGCCTGTGATCAAGACCCGCATGAATTCCGCCCTGCTTGATGCCAACCCATTCCAGCGTTGTTCGCCGTGATTGAGGCATCACTATCAGCGCATTCCCTGGCAAGTCGATGCCTGCTGGTGGAATGGCAGGTCAGCGCAATTGGCGTTGCGGCCCTCGATCGCAATGGCCAGACTGCGGCTACCCGCGTGAAAACACGCCGACTGACAAACCTCAGGCGGCCGGTGCTTCCGATGTCGCCTGCTGCATGCGGTGGAAGCGCAGGACCTGTTGCGCCGCGGAGATACGGAGACGCTCATAAGTCTCGCGGTCGGTCGCGCTGTCAGACAGTTGCGCTCCTGCGAGTTGCTCGCGCATGTTGATGATGGTCTTGACGGTCTTCCATGCAAAATTCGCGACCTTGCACAGAATGAAAATGCCCTCGCTGCGGGATTCGATCATCATGGTTTCCGCGACCGAGACCGGCACATTGGCCAGGCACGCGAGCGCGGCGTTAGCCTCGTCGAACTTGCCGGCTTCGGCGAATTTCGCCACTTCGTTTTCATCCAGCCGACCGTCTTCAAACAGCGAGCGCACGAGACCATGGGCAATGATGGTCTGCTGACTGATGCCGGCAGGTGCGGAGCGCACCCGCCGGGCGACCTGCTGGACCACCAGCGATATGTCGGCCGCATGGTGTGCGTGGGCGGCTTCCAGCTTCGCCCGGACCGAGGCCGACGCCTTGGCGACGAGCTTCAGATAGTGGTGGCGCGGAATGGAGGGACGCAGGCCAACGCATGTGGCAATCGTATCGTTGCCGTCAGCGCGGGAGAGCAGAGTATTGTAACCGTGCTCCGAAATGTCGGCGCCGCGATTGTTAACGGTGCTGGTGACGACGGCGTCGTTGCCGCGTTCGACGAGAACATCCGTCAGCGCGCCGCTCAGGACCTTACGCGTCGAAATCGCGAGCAGATGGTCCTGGCTCTTGGTGCGTGCATTTTCGATCAGCGCTTGGTCATCGAGCTGCTCCGATTGGGAGAGCACGGGGGAGGCGACCTCGATCAAATCGTCGAATGCGAGGGTCCGGACGATCCGGGGCGGTGCGACAGGGATGGGTGCCAGTCGTTCGGCCAAAAGGGCCTTTGCTGACGCTTCCATATGCGTCAGCAGGCAATCGAAAACGTCGTCGAATACTGCGATCTGCGCGTCGGAGTAATCCACGGCGTTGTTGACGAACAGATCCGTGACACGGCGCAGCGTTTCCACGCGCCGCGCGACCGTCCCGTGGGCCAGTGCGGCGTCAAGCTCGTCGAGTAAATTTGCCGATAACGGCGACTTTGAAGCCATAAATAAAATCCCGCAATTCCAATCGTGCCCCGCTGCCACTGTGCTGCAGTTGGGGTAGTCAAATTTGTTCAGGCACCTGCAATTCGGTTTCGTCCACGCTCCTTGGCAATATAAAGCGCGCTGTCGGCACGTGCGAGCAAGGTGTCGGGTGTGTCGTTTGGACCCAATGTCGCAACGCCGCCCGAAATCGTCACGGTCAAGCCGTCGGAAAATGCACTCCAGTCCAGTGCTTCGACAATCCCCCGCAAACGGTCGAGCATATGCACGGCCTTGTCATGCGGCGTGTCCGGCAGCACCAGCAGGAATTCCTCGCCGCCATAGCGGCCGAATTTATCGATGCTGCGGATATTGGCGAAAATGGTGATGGCGAAGGTCCGCAGCACTTCGTCGCCGGTCGGATGCCCGAAATTGTCGTTGATCCGCTTGAACCAGTCGAGGTCGATCAGCGCGGCCGTGCAGGGCGTGTTGCTGCGCTGTGCGCGAATGATTTCGTCGTCGAGCTGCCGCATGATGCAGCGACGATTGAGCGATCCCGTCAGTTCGTCGAGCTCTGCGAGTTCTTCGATGCGCTTGTAGGCGGCCTCAAGTTCAACGCGGCGCCGAAACAGCGCATCGCGCAGCGAGCTGGAGAAAATGCCAATGAACATGCTGCGGGCGATGGTCATCGAGAATGTCAGCAAGGTACCGAAGCGCTCGATCGAGTTGCCGGAGGGCAACGTCAGGGGCAGGTCGAAGAAAAAATAGAGCAGTGCGAGGCCACCGGTTATGACGGTCCAGGCGCCGACAGCCTCACGGGGCGAGGTACGCAGGGCGATGACATTGGCCACAAGGAAGAGCGCACAGAGAAAAACGACGGCGACATTGGGCGCTGCATAAACGAAGGTCAGCTGAAGTGCGTAAGTGACAGCCGTGTAGGGCGCTGTGAAGAAGTGATCGCGCCAGCCGTCCGTCAGGCCGCTTTCGGAGATCGCGAGGAAGATCAGTACAGAGGCAAAAGCGCAGCCGGCATAGGCTGCGACGATGATGCCGTCGATCGTGCCCGCGGCGAGGAACACGAGAAGCAACGCGATGTTGACGGTGTGACTGGCAGCCGCCAATGCGAGCATTTGACGCCGACGCCTCAGACGGCGCGCCAGAATATCTGCCGGCAGCTCTCCGTCGACGGCTTCGAAGTCGCCGTTGACTGGATTCAAGGCTGATAAAGCGGCTGCGGTCATTGAGCCCATCGACGGGTTTTACTGACGGAACTCTACTGCTCAAAGCCTTTAGGTTTGGTATCTATTGCCGCCAGCCAAATCTGGTAATCAGCTACTTCATTCGCTGGTCTCGGCGACAAAAATGTTAACGGATCGAGTGCTGCGGGAATACCAGAGGATAACAAGCGTAGCTTTGTTATTTAAGTAAAATGCCCGGGCCGATGAACGAGCCCGGGCGAGTTCACTTGATGTGGCGGACAGGCCGCCAGGACAAGTTACGGTATCCATTTACGAGGGTTTCGGGATGTGGCTGAAAAATGCCGGTTCCGCAGCCTCAAGGCTGTTCCGGAAGCCACGACTTGGTAAGGTTGCCACGTGAATCGCTGGTGTCCGGGTCGGAAATCCCTCAGCATTATGCTACCTGTCACCCGGTCCGCTCGATAAAAGGGCGGGCCAAAGCCCTTTCGGTGCGGTCAAAGCAGCCATAACCGGTATATTCCGGCCCATTCGAGAAGATTTTGCCTTGTTAATCGAACCTCTTACATCCTCATTCAGACCAACATTGCGAGACGGGCATTGAGCGTGACACAGGCGGCATCGGATGAGGTTCTGATCGCCCGGATTGCGCAGGGCGACCGTCTTGCGATGCAGGTGCTTTACGGCAGGCACCATGTCCGGGTGTTTCGCTTCGGCCTTCGGTTGGTGCGGAACGAACAGATTGCTGAAGATCTTATCAGCGAAGTGTTCCTGGATGTGTGGCGGCAGGCCGGCAAATTCGAGGGTCGCTCAGCGGTCTCGACCTGGCTCTTGGCGATTACGAGGTTCAAGGCGCTGTCCGCGCTGCGCAAGCGCAAGGATGCTGAACTGGACGACGAGACGGCCAACGCGATCGAGGATACGTCCGATAATCCCGAAGTGTCGGTTCAGAAAAAGGATACCGGTGACGCGTTGCGGAAGTGCCTGACGTCCCTTTCGCCCGAGCATCGGGAAATCGTCGATCTCGTCTACTACCACGAGAAGTCCGTGGAAGAGGTGGCCGAGATCGTCGGAATTCCCGAGAACACCGTCAAGACGCGCCTGTTTTACGCGCGCAAGAAATTAGCCGATCTGCTCAAGGCAGCCGGCATTGAACGAGGCTGGCCATGATGGCGATGAGCAACAAGGTGCCGACCCAGGAGCCGGGCGAGATCGAGGCGTTGCTGCCTTGGCACGCCGCAGGCACGCTCAACGCGCGTGATACTCGCCGCGTCGATGAGGCGCTCGCCAATGACCCTGAATTGGCGAAACAATATGCCGTGATCCAGGAAGAATATGCCGAGACCATTGGTCTCAACGAGAGCCTCGGTGCGCCGTCCTCTCGGGCGATGCAGAAGCTGTTTGCTGCGATCGACGCCGAGCCGGCGCGCAGCGGGGCGACCTCGCTTGGTCTGTCGGCGCGGATTTCCGGATTTTTCGCATCGCTGTCGCCGCGGACGCTGGCGGCTTCCGCCGCCGTCGGCGCGCTTGCTATCATGCTGCAGGCCGGCGTGATCGGCACCGTGTTGATGCAGCGTGATACGCGTACATTCCAGACCGCGTCCTATGAAACCGCGCCGTCGCCAGCGAGTGCACCGACCACCGTCACCCGGTCGCTCGCGCCGGCGCCGGCACCGGCATCGACAGAAGCCCCCACGCGGCTGTTCGTCCGCTTTGCGCCGACCGCGCGGGTGTCCGACATCACCGCGTTGCTCGACAGCTATCAGGGCACGATCGTCGATAGCGGCAAGGACGGACTGTTCCGGCTTCAGTTCGGCAATCGCGCCATGACCAAGGACCAGATCGCTGGTCTGGTTCGTCGGCTTGAGAACGAGAAGATCGTCAGCATGGCGGTTCAGGCGCAGTAGCGCCGTCGGTTGATCCGATCCGCATTGCGCGTGCGAGGCCTGTTCCATGAGACATGATCGTGGCGCCTCTAGGCCAATGATGAAATGCACGGCCATTGTGCTCTCGCTCGCCGTGGCGTGGCTGTTCGGTCTTTCGGTCGCCGGCGCGCAGAGCATGATGCGTTCGCCGAACCTCAATATCGGCTCACGTATTCCCACGATCACGCCCAGCACAACGGCACGGATCAATCCGAATGTCGCTGCCGGGGCGGGCCGTATGGCCGGGCGTGGGCCGTCGATCGCTGGCCGCGGGCCGGCAGCTATTCGGGTCGGCAACACCGGTATCGGTGCGCGTGGGCCGACAATCGGTACGACAGCCAGCCGGACACCGCCTGCACCCACACGGCCAGGGCGCACGCCGCCAGCGAAGATTGTCGCCGTGCTGCCGGCCATTCCCTATGTGCGCTATTCGCCGAACACATATCCCAGTTGCGCCTATGCCAATCGCGCGGCATCCGGCGAATGCAACGAGAGGCCGTTCGTTGCTGATCTCGGCGGCGGCGGTCCGACGCCGCGCAGTCAGAATGCCGGTGGTGGATCGCGCAGCAATGGCCCGCAGGCGGCCCTCAACACGCGTTATATTCCCCGGCAGATCGTTGCCGAACTCGACGACGCGCTGACGCCCGATCAGGCTTCTGCGCTGGCCCAGCGGTTGCGCCTGGAGCGTCTGTCGTCGCAGGATTTTCCGCTCATCGGTGCGACGATCAACCTGTTCCGGATCACCGACAACCGTTCGGTCGAGACTGTCGAGTCCCAGATGCGCGCCGAGGCTGGCGTGCGCGCCGTGCAGCCCAACTACCGTTATTTACTGCAGGATCAGGTGACGACACCGGTGCCGGGCGAGGGCGATCCCGCGCAATATGCGCTGGCAAAACTACGTCTGCCCGAGGCCCACAAGCTGTCGGCCGGTGCCAATGTCACGGTCGCGGTCATCGACTCCGGCATCGACGTCGCCCATCCCGAACTTGCTGACGCCATCGTCGGATCTTTCGATGCGCTTGGCAGCAAGGAGGGCGCGCATGTGCACGGCACCGGCATTGCGGGGGCGATCGTATCGCATGCACGGCTGATGGGAAGCGCGCCGCGCGCGCGCATTCTTGCCATTCGCGCCTTTGGCGTATCGCAGAGCGGTGCCGAGAGTTCGTCCTTCGTGATCCTCAAGGCCATCAACCATGCGGCGATGAACGGGGCACAGGTCATCAATATGAGCTTTGCCGGTCCGCAGGATCCGCTGATCGAACGCGGTATTGCAGCGTCAGCCAGCAAGGGCATCGTGATGGTCGCAGCGTCAGGCAATGCCGGGCCGAAATCGCCGCCGCTTTATCCTGCGGCCAGCCCGAGCGTGATCGCCGTCAGTGCCACCGATGCCTATGACAGACTATTCGCCGCATCGAACCGTGGCAGCCACATCGCAGTGGCTGCGCCGGGCGTCGATATCTTCCTGCCCGCGCCGGACAACAAATATCAGATGACATCCGGCACCTCGTTCTCTGCTGCTTACGTCAGCGGGCTCGCCGCCTTGATGATCGAGCGCAATCCGCAACTGCGGCCGGACGAGATCCGCAGCATCCTGATGACAACCGCGCGTGATCTTGGCGCGCCCGGGCGTGACGACCTGTTCGGCGCCGGAGTGGCCGATGCCTATAGCGCGGTGTCGGCAGTGCAGGGGACTTCGCCGCCGGTGGCGACGGCGCCCGCGGCGGTGACGCCCGTTGCCGTGACCGCGCCCGCACCGACCACGCGGGCCCTCGAGGCGTCGTCGCCGTCGATGGCATCAGGCCCGCAAAAATAATCGATCCATTGTTGAACGTCTGGCCGGGTGGGCCGGACATATGAATGCGGGAGCGGCATTCCCTCCCCAACGAGGCCATATCCGGCGCGTGCGCCCAAACATCTGCGCCCGGTATAGCTTGACCCGTCCGGCTGTCCCCCCGGACGGGTCTTTCGTTTTTGTTAACCAAAAATTTTAACCTTCAGGTCATAGGTTACCGGTGCATGGCCCGGCATCGAGCAAGGCTCAAGCAAGGCTTGACTGCAATACCTGAGGTTTAACGGGGCTTTCTCACGTGTTTCCAACGCAACTGTCCAAGTTCGGCCACATTGCGCTGGACCCCGGGAACTTTTCCACAGAAACTCTCCAAGTATTGGTGAGTGATTCGTTTGTTGCTTTGCGTCCGTTTTTTCTCTTGCGGACATTTCCATGTCACTTCACCTGAACTTTCCTTACCCGCCTGCCGGCATTGGTCGGCCATTGGCCCAGCGCTGGTGCGATCTTGCCGAGAGCCGGCTGGATTACCTGACAGAACTGTTCGAGAGCGGGCGGTGGCGCCGCTTTCACAGCGAAGCCGAGTTTCTCGACAATATTCAGGAAGCCAAGGAAGCGGTTGAACGCTGGCGGCTGATGGTCGAGGCCGAGACCGCCGCCGTGAGGCGCGTGCTGTCTCCGGAAGGGGTGATCTACCGCGCGCCGCGCGCTGCTGAACCATCACGGCCTGCTGCTGTCGCTGCGCCAGTGGTCGCGCCATTGCAGCCCGACGTCGCGCCGGTGGCTGAAGCGGCTTCGCTCGACCTGATCCCGATCGAAACCCTGTTGCGGCAGGCTCCGCCACGCGAAGCGACGGTGACGCCGCAAGATCTGGATTGGCAGAAAGCGCTCGATCCACTGGTGATAAGCGCGCGCTATCCGATGCTGCGGACGGCGCTTTAGCGCACCGTGTTGCCGGAGAGGGCAACCTGCTGATAGCGCTGTGCGCCATCGGCGGTGAGGTCCGGCGTCACCGGCCTTGCATGATCGAGGCCGACCACTGCGCCGCGCGGCGCGCCTGAAATCATGTTGTTGCTCACCAGGGCCGTGCCGGCACCCGGTACGACCGACACGCCGATGCCGATAAAGCTGTTGCGCACGACGTTGCCGGTGATGGCGACATCGCGCAGATACTTGCCCCAGCCCGCGATCATGCCGAAGGACGGCGCGTTCTCGACGACATTGCCGGTCACACTTGCGTCCGCCTCGATATAGATGCCGATGCCGGCATCGTCGTCGGGCGCCGTGCCGATCGGGCGCTTCGGGATCAGGTTGCGGATGATGTTGCCCTGAACGACCGCGATGCGGCCGCCCTCGTTGAAATTGCAGACGGAGACGCCGAGCGCCGCACCATCGACGGTGTTGTTGGCGATGACCGCGGCCTCGAAGGCGAATTCCGAATACAGCGCGACTTCGCGCACGCTCGAGACGCTGTTGCCGGTGATGTGGATGTTCGACGCCGAATTGCCGCGTACGGCCGAGTAATCACAATTGCGGATGCGATTGCCGGACACGATGACATTGCCGGCGCGGAATGCGTTGATGGCATTGCCATACTGACCGGAGCCGCCGGGACCGGCCTTGATGTCCTCGATACGGTTGTCGATCACCTGCGTGCCGTCGTCGCCGATCGCGGTGCGCAGGATCTCGATGCCGTTGCTGCTGGTGCCGGCGATGGTGTTCTGCGCGACGATCAACCCCTGCGCATCGAATGAGACGATCGCCGTGGTGGCGATGTTGGTGAGTGTATTGCCGGTGATCGCCCCCGCGGTGTTCTCCAGCCAGATGCCCGCGCCGCCGCTATTGGTGATGGTGCAATTGCTGATGCGGAGGTCGCGCGCCTGCACCATGTGCAGCAGCCCGCGTCGCGGCGGCAGTTTGGCGAAGTTGCCGTCCAGCGTGAGGCCGCTGAGGCTGACATAGTCCGCGCCTTCGCCCGACAGCAGCGATGCGCCGCCGCTGAAGGTGAGTGTCGTCGCACCGCGCATGCCGATGATGTGCGAGCCGCGCGCCAGCTTGAGCATGCCGGTGCGATAGATGCCGGGTGGCAATGCGAGCGGGGCCTGCGTGCGTGCTGCCTCGTCGATGGCACGTTGCAATGCGCGGGTCTGGTCGTCCTGGCTGTTGGGGCGCACGCCATATTGCGTGGCGTCGCGCCCGAGCGTCGAGGTGAGCGGGGCGGCGCGTGCCGCGTCATGGGATGCGGCAAATGCGCCGGCGGCGAGACCCGCGCCGGACGCAGTCAGCAGATGGCGGCGATGCACGTCCATGACCCAAGATCCCGGTGGATGTCCGCTCATGACGTAACGCAAGATGATGCGCGTTGGGTTGCCCGGCGAGAGCGGCTGGGATGAATGTGCAGGGTAGGGTTAATGATGCGCTCACGTTATGGCCTCTCATGTGCGGCATGCGCCGGGCATGATAGATAGCCATGATGACGCTCTGCAGGAGAGCACAGCGTAGGATGGGGTGAGCGTCTTCGCGAAACCCATCGCCGTCATCGCGTTTGTTGATGGGTTTCGCTCCGGCGCGATGCGCCTCCGCTCTACCCTTCCTACGGCCTGACGCTTCGGCCTCATCGGATTCAACTGTCAAACAGCCACTGCCATTCAGACATGCGTGATCGCCCCTGTTATTTGCGGCGCGGGGGCGCCGTCGTCGCCTGCATTCCCGCCCCCTTGCGAGAGGGCGTGCGGAACGCCGGGTGCCCGATGCACCCCTGGGCCTGATGCCGATGCGGTCTTCCGCAAGGCTATGCATCAGGACTTTCGGAAAGCACGGGCGATTGCCCGACGTTCCGCCTGCGGTGTT
>NZ_JBGMOE010000186.1:0-4380 GCF_041424195.1 Tardiphaga sp.
AACTGGCCCCTTTTTAAACCGGTGCCTGGCCCGTTTTTATCCCGGTGTTGACAACGCGGCCGCGGCTGTCGTTGCTCCCAGATATGAAAATTGAATGGAGAAGGCGATCGCCCCAAGACTCTGGACAGCTACGGCTTTGCGATAACAAGACAGATGAGGCCAGGATATCACGCAGCCCAGGCCGAAGAGACCGCACAGCGCAACAACATAGTCGTTCCCCACGATGCCATTCGATATTTCAGCAATCATACGGCCTCGCGGATTCTGTCCGGAGAGAAGGTGAATGAACTGGGTTAAATTTTCGTTGACGCCTTTCCTGCCGTTGTGATGCCTCATCTGGCATTCGCCCGTGCCTTGTTCAAAAGCGCTGCTCGAACTTCGCGCTATACTGGACGCCCAGAAGCACCATGCCGTTAAGATTTTCCACACATAATCCGCCGAACGACCGTCAGAATGCTGGCCCGATCGATGACGCCGACATCCCACGAGGAATATCTTCTCGGCGGCCCTGCTCGCAGCTAAAATCCACCCTTTCCAGGGTAAGGATTATCGGTGAACGGGCAAAAGCAGTGCCTGCCACCAAGGGTGCGACTGAAACGAGCGCAAATGCCGCGATCACGACGGGTTTCGATCACATTTCTAACGCGGCCGCGAAGAGCGACGCTATTTCAGTCCCTCACTTCGGAAAACTATTTGACAAGGAACCCTGAAGGTTCCGGCCGTATTCCGGCTACTGGCGAGCCGATGACCATCAACGCCGAAGACCGTGTCACTCATCACCGCCAAGGTGCTGAACGACAAGCTCTGAGCCCAGTGCAATGACGCTGCACCCCGGAGCTACCTTGCCCCATTTGCAAAACACGAACAAAATTCACGGTTTGCGGCCAGATGTCGCTCCTTTGGCAAGCAGCTACATCTGTCATTTTCAGTCCCGTACCCTGAACGTCACTCCGATCAGGCGCGGCTCGTTGGGCGTGCCGACGATCAGACCGCTGTTACCCGCCTGCACAGTCAGGTTCTGCATATAGTCCCTGTTGAATAGATTACGTGCGAAAACGCCCAGCTCCCAATGCTGCGTCCGGTAACCGAGGCTGGCATTGACCAGCGCGTAGCCCTTGATGACAGTGTAAGCCGATCCAGCGGCATCACCGAAAATCTTCGTCTTGGCATTCGCATCGGCGCGCAGGACGATATCCCCATCGAGCGGGCCTATCGGCATGGGCCGCGCATATTCCGCGCCTACCGATCCTGACCATTTCGGCAAGCCGGCGAGGGCTTTGCCCGTAAGATTGCAGCTTGTCGTGCTGCTTCCCGTCAATTCGATCGGGCAGGGACCGTTTGGATAGCTGGCATATTCGCCGTTCGCGTAGGCCCCCGACGCACGTAGCGTCAGATAGGCACCTATCCGGGCCGCAGCATCGAACTCGACCCCCTTGACCGTCACTCTGGGAATGTTGGCAAGATAGCTGCGCAGCGCGATAACCGCAGCATTGTCCACTACATTCGCCTGAAAATCGGTAACGCGGGTATAATAGGCGTCGATGTTGAAGGTGACCCGCCTGTCGAGCAAACTTGTCTTAAGACCAGCCTCCCACGTGCTGTTCTTTTCCGGTCTAACCGTGGCCGTGCTCAAAATCGGGTCCCCGGACGTCTGGCCAGGCACCCCCGCAGGATAAACCGGCAGGCCCGACATGTTGATGCCGCCCGACTTTTGTCCACGCGCGAAACTGGCATAGGCCATGACATCGCTGGTGAACCGATAGGCCACATTCGCGCGCCCGGACGCGCTGCCATCGCCGATGTGCGCGGTGTAGTTCTGCGTCCGCAGGATCGAGTTCTTATCGTTGATAAGCGAAGCGCTGGCCGTCGCCAGACCGCCGAACGTCCGCACGTCATAGAGACCGTTCTTCTCCTCATACGTGTATCGGATCCCCCCGGTAATCGCGAGGCGCGACAGTAGATTCCAAGTCAGCTCACCGAACACTCCATAGCTGTCGGTGCGGAAATCGGTTCTGCCGTCGGTCTGGTAACCATCCAACAAATTGGCCGGTCGACCGGCCGGCAGCAACCAATAGGTGGCAAGGGGCCCGTAGATGCTGATCGGCCGGCCGACAATCTTCTGATTGAAATAGTAAAGCCCGCCAACATATTCGATCGATCCCGGTGCGTTGGACGCTATGCGCAACTCCTGGCTGTATTGATCCTGACGCGAAGGGATGTGCTGGGTCGTCTGGATATGCAGGCCTGTATAGTCGCGGTCGTTCGCGGCGTCCCACTTCCAAAAGCGCCATGCGCTGACCGAGGTTAAGGTCGCGCCTCCAGCCGTCCAATCCGCGATCGCAGATACACCGCCTTCCTGCGTATCGACGCCGAGCGGCGCATCATTGCTGGACACACGATCATAAGGATTGATGCTCGGCGGCACATAAGGACCACCGAGCGCGTTAGCCGCCAGCGCAATATATTGCTGCGCGGCGGGCTTCAGCGTCGGCGCGACCCGCACGAACACCTGAGCGCAACAATTGTTCTTGAAGTTAGCCCAGTCGCCAATCAATCGAAGGGAGAGATTTTTTGTGGGCGTGAGCAACAATTGCCCGCGTACCGCGTCGTTATGGATATTGTTCTGTTTCTCATCGCGCGCGATATTGTCGAGATAGCCTTTCTGTCGGGTGATCGAGCCCGAGAGACGGAATGCGACAACTTCCCTGATCACCGGCCCGGTGATTGCTGCCTTCGCCTGGATGAAATCGCGACTACCGAAGGAGGCCTCGCTCTCAACGCCGAAATCGAAGCTGGGTTTCTTCGTCGTGATGTTGATCGCCCCGGCGGTTGTGTTCTTGCCGAACAACGTGCCTTGTGGTCCACGCAGCACCTCGACTTGGTCGATGTCGGTGAAATCGAAGGCCGCCGTTGCCGGACGCGCATGGTAGACCTGATCGACATAGAAGCCGACGCCTGGTTCAAGCCCGTCATTGGCCTGGCTCACCGCCACCACGCTGGAGCCTAGACCGCGGATCGTGAAGGCTGTGTTGCGCGGGTTTGCAGAGGAGTAATTGAGCGTTGGAACGAGTTGGCTCAACTGGTTCGTATTGACCGTGTAGGTCCGATTCAAAAGCCCATCGCCGACGACGGACAGTGATACCGGCACGGTCTGCGCGTCTTCTAACCGACGGCGAGCCGTTACGACGATCATATCCTGCATCGCGTCTGCCTCGTCCGCATGAGGAGCGGGTGTGGCCTCCCTCGCATGGACCAAACAGGGAGCAGACACCATCACAAACAGCATGAGCGTTTGCTTGACCCGAATCTTGCTCATCGTTCCCCTTTTCGACCAAGCGTGATCGGCACCAGGGTCTCGGAAACCAGCATCTGCTCAGATCATCCAGCCTGGCGACTGCGATCGGTTGACTGTTGCGCTGCAAATTTCTGGGATCGGCCTCACCGCTGAGCCTAGCATGTCGTGTGTGCCCGATGCCGCAGAACCTTTGCTCCGACCGCAACGCCTATCTATATCTGACGGAATATAGCGTCAATGGGAACAGGTCGCATCGCGCTCGCTCCAGACCGTCTCGAGCCAGGATCAGTCTGAGGTGGTGCCGGTTTTTCGGACAGGGTGTTAAGCTACTCCCGACCTGATGGATTGGTACGGGAATGAAGACGACGAGAAAGCGCTACAGCGCGGATTTCAAGGCGAAGGTGGCGCTGGAGGCGATCCGGGGTGACCTGACGCTGGCGGAGCTGGCAGCCAAGCATGGCGTGCACCACACGATGATCGCGTCCTGGAAGCGACAAGCCATCGCTGGGATGGCAGGCACCTTCTCCGGGGCGGGCGATGTTGCCAGGGCTGCCAGCGAGAGCGAGGTGGAAAAGCTGCACGCCAAGATCGGGCAACTGGTGGTGGAGCGGGATTTTTTAGCGAAAGCCTTCGGTCGATGAGCGTGGACCGTAGGCGGGCGATGGTCGAACCTGCTCACCACCGCCTGTCGATCTCGGCTCAGTGCCGCCTGCTGCGGATCAGCCGCTCATCCTATTACTATGCGCCGGCGCCGGAAACGGATGAGACGCTGGCGCTGATGACGGTGATCGACGAGACCTTCATGGAGTGTCCGTGGTACGGCAGCCGCCAGATGGCGCGGCACCTGCGTCGCAACGGCCACGAGGTCGGTCGTCGCCGTGCACGGCGGTTGATGGCGAAGATGGGGCTGACGCCGATCTACCAGCGGCCGCGCACGAGCGATCCGCACCCGCAGCACCGGGTCTATCCGTACCTGCTGCGCAAGCTGGCGATCGAGCGGCCCAATCACGTCTGGTGTGCCGATGTGACATACAGTGCGCCTCGTCCCGGATGGTCCGGGAGGCGTATGTTGGAATGCAAAGGAG